>JAHKZS010000164.1 GCA_020626545.1 bacterium | reverse complement strand
GGAATCTACCGCACTTTGGGAAGCAATATTATTTGTGCTATTCATAATTAATACTAATATTGTAATAATCGTGAACACATTGAAAAATTATTTTGCCTTTATAATCGTATCTCCTTGTTTAAATATTCCTCTTTTATTATAATTGTTTGATTTCAAAAAAACAATTGCTTTCTTTTATAATTTTCTATTCGTTTTTTTGTTAGTTACACACAAAAAACGACTACTATTCTGTGAACAAATAAACTCCTAAAAGTGTGACAACATTTTTATCATTAATTTTTTTTCATAAAAAATAAATACGGTTGGGCAGCGTTGCGATCGCCTCCGGCGGCGGATTTAGGGAGTAAAAGCGCTGTGTAAAAATAAGAAGTCCGTTTAGCTCGTTCTTAGAGCTAAACGGACGGCTGTTTCTTTGTACCGGGAATACCTGTACATTCTATCTTTTTGACCTTAATTTTCCATTCTCAATTCTTGTAAATCTTCTCATCCGTTTTCCGTCGCGTTCGACGATTTCCTCGAAGTTAGCTTTATTCCTTACCCAAACCTCGCCCTCGCCGTAAAGCGCGCGGTAAACTACGAGCTCCTCTAAGGTTTCGCTGTCCTTGGCGATAGCGATAACCTCGTATTCGTTACCTTTAAAATGGCGGTATTTTCCGAGCATTACGGGTATCGGCTCTAAGATATCCTCGTCCGAAACTTCATTAATATTATTCTCTATAGGAATTATATCCTCGTCAATATTAAGTTCGAAGCTCCCGTCGTTCAGCACGAGTATTCTCGATGAACACGGCTTTAAGGGAATCTGCGTGTAACCGTCGGTGTTGAACTTATCGCCTGTGAGCGCGTCGGTTAATACTCCGCCCGCTGAGTTTATGTCGATATTAAAATCGTTATCGCTCAGGTTGAGCGCCACGTAAACGGTCTGACCGTCATACTCGCGCATATAAACGAGCTGTTCGTTTTTAATGTTTACATTCCTGAAATTTCCGTATTTAAGAGCGGGGAGAGCTTTTCTGACCGCGCCGAGCTTACAGATATGGTTATATAGCTCGTAGTTCGGGTTTGGTATGCTGTCTATGTCGAGGCACGGGCGAAGCTCATAGTCGCTGTACTGAGTGCGCTTGCCCTCGACCGCCCATTCGCTTCCGTAGTAAATACACGGTACGCCGGGCATTGTGTAAAGAATGGTGTAGACGTTATTTAAGTGGTTTTTATTTTTCAGCATACTCGCTACTCGGTTGACGTCGTGGTTATCTACGAAGTTAAAGGTATAAATGTTGCCGTAGATACCGCCGTCGCCGAACTGACGGTTTAACGAGTGCGCTATTTCGAAATAGTTGTGGTCGTTGTGCGAGCTGTAAATACCCTTGTAACACTCGTAGTTGGTTACCGAATGGAGAGCGTCGTTGTTAGCCCAGCGGTTGTAATCTCCGCTTGTAATCTCGCCGTAAAGCCAAAAATCAGGCTTTAATGACAGACAGGTGTTTCTGAGTTTTTTAAAGAACTCAATGTTGATACAGTCGGCGGCGTCGAGCCTTAGACCGTCGATTCCGAATTCCTCAATCCAAAACTTAACCGCGCCGATTAAATGGTCTACGACCTGAGTGTTGTCGAGATTTAGCTTAACTAAGTCGATATGACCAGCCCAGCCCTCGTAACAGAAGCCGTCGTTGTAGTGGTTGTTACCGTAGAAATTGAGGTTCATAAACCACGAGCAGTACTGTGAGCCCTCGCGGTTTTGCTGAACGTCCTTAAACGCGAAGAAATCCCGTCCTACGTGGTTAAATACACCGTCGAGGATAATTCTGATTCCGTTTTCGTGAAGTGTTTTACAAATTTCTTTAAAAGAATTATTATCACCGAGACGGCTGTCGATTTTATAGTAATCTATAGTATCGTAACCGTGCCTTGTGCTCTCAAAAACAGGGTTGAAAACTAAGGTGTTAACCCCGAGTTTCTTAAAATTATCTATCCAATCGTAGATTTTATCGAGCCTGTACTCGAGCTTAAAATCGTTCTCGCGCGGAGCTCCCGCGAATCCGAGCGGATAGATATTGTACATTATTGATTCGTTAATCCAATTCATATTTTACCTTCCTTAAATTATTTTAAAAAGCACGTTACAATTTTATCATAATATAAAATATTGTGCAATATAAAAATTTGTGATATAATAATGTATGTGTTAAAAATAATTCTTTAGGAGAAATAAAAATGCTCGCTGTTCAAAATAAATCGACTAAACGTATAAGAATAATCCAGATTATACTCTTTCTCGTGATAATCTTTTTGACCTCACAGCCTTTTGTGTGGAACGAGAGTTATTATAAAGATACCGTTAAGGATATCGCTATCGAAAGCGGAGATTTTGTCACGATGAGCCTGGTCGGCAAGGTTGACGGTAAGGTATTTACCGACGAAAAGAGCAAGGAGATAAGCTGTCAGGTCGGCGATGATAAATTTATTAAGGGCCTCGATAAAAACTTAATCGGCCATAAAGAAAACGAGACCTTTACCTTTAAACTAAAGTTACCCGAAAAATCCTCGAATAAGGCTATAGCGGGCAAGACCGCTGATTTTACCGCGAGTATAAAGTCCGTTACCCGTAAGATAACGTTTACCGTGTTCGATATGATTTCCTATATCGGCGCCGCGGGCAACGGTACAAGCCAGCTTACGACTATCGGTTTGTGCTATATACTGTTCCTCGTAATACCCGCGATAGCGCTTGGTTTCCAGCTTTTCGACCGTAAGTATAACCTTAAAAACGTCGTCGGAATTATCTGTTCTGCCGCCGGAATACTTTGTATACTTTATTTCGTAGGCGCGCCGTATATCTGCTTTGCCTCGATGATTTCGATTATACTCTACCTTTTAACCGCGTTCTTGTCGGTTATGGGAATATTCGCGAGATACCTTAAACAACCAGAAAAATAATTATAAAAAATTCGGCAGGTTTTATAAAAAGACCTGCCGATAACTATATTAAGGAGTCGAAAGAAAAACTCTTTAAAGCGTAGTAAATATCATATGGAAAACCTTGTCCTTAAGGTTTATCCTGAATTTGTCGGTTTCGATAACGCCGTTGAGTTTTCCGACTACGAATGTGATTTTGTCGCATTTACAACCTAAAAAACCGTTTTCGGTTTTGATTGGGCTGAATGTTATATCCAGTCCGTTGTCCGCGGTCGAAAACTCCCATTTTCCAGTTACGGATTTATCGTCGCCGACTACCTTTGTGCGTCCGATTTTAATGAGTTCGCTGTCTAAAAAGTAACAGTTTTCGCTTCCGCTGCGGTTAGTTCCTACCTTAGAGGCGAGGTTAATCGTGAGTTTGTGACCGCCTATATCGGTGATACCGCTTAAGGACTGGAATTTTCTGCGGCGGGAGAGAAGGTATCTAGCCTTTGAGAAATACCCGAAGCCGTTTTCCTCGGTAATATCGTACTCGTCTCCGCCGAATTTTACAACGCCTGAAACAGCGTAATCTTCGACGAATCTTTTATAGTAAAAACAGCTTTTGTTCTTATCGAACGGGGATACCATATTCATACTGTCGCCGCTGCCGTTTTTGAGAAATATCTTTACGAAAAGATTTTTAATATCCGCGAAATCTATAAAGTCGCATTTTAAATATTTTCCGTCTACTGTATTTGTTACGGTCAGGGCTATTCTCTTGTCCTTAAAGCTGAACTCGCCGACCGAATCGTTCTCGGGCATAGTAACCGCGTCTAAAAGCATACGCTTGCTAACGCTGTCCTTAAAAATCTCTTCGGTTTTATAGTCGACTAAAACCGTCTTTATGCTTAGATCTATACCCGTAATCTCGAACGAAAGGTAAAACGCCATCTCCGAGTTGGATATAAAGTAGCTGTCGCTTTCGGTAATTTTATTCTCGGCGGGGTGGATGTTTTTATTGTACTCGAACAGTGCGGACTTAGACCAGCCGCCGAAGGTGAGCTCGCCTTTATCGTCAAAAATTTTCTTTTTATTTTCCACTAACTGTTGCATTGAATTCCTCTTTTTCAATATAGTTTTCTCATATTACAAGGTCATTATACAAAAATTTATAATGCTATTCAAGAATTATAACAAAACTGTAAATCAGTTATAAAAGCTTTAACTTTTGCATAGCTTTTGGTATGAAGATTTTTAGATTTTTCGCGGTAATTATGCTGATTTTAACCCTTAGCTCCTGTACTCCCGTAATTAAAACGCCGATGGATGAAATCCGCCTGAACAGCTGGAGTGCTTCTCTAAACGGCAGAAAAAGAGCCGAGCTCAGATTTTCGGAGGATAGGGCGGTATTTAATATTCTAAATAAGAATAATAAATCCTATGTAAAGATAAACGGAACGGCGTTTATGGACGGGGATAACCTCGTTATCTTCGATGAAAACGATAACGAAAGCTATGTTTTTTCGCTTAAACTAAAGGAAAATATCCTTACCTTAGGTTATGACGGAGGTAAACTTCGGCTAAAAAGGGATACAAAATGATATCGAAAAATTGACATAAGCCGATAAAAGTATTACAATTGTACCGGTGATAGTGTGAAAATTCACACTATCAAAGATTTATGTTGTCCGCCCGGTTTGCCGCAAGCGGCAACGGGCGATGACTATAATCGCCATACACGCCTTAT
>JAHKZS010000163.1 GCA_020626545.1 bacterium | reverse complement strand
TAGCGGCAGTGCTCTATGCCCGCCTTAGAAAATACGGCTATATTATAGTATTCGCTTCGCTGTTCTTCTTTATCTATTCCCCGTACGATATTATGGCGTACAGCTACAACACGATGGCGGTTGATTTCGTAGTGCTTACGGGAGCGATTCACGGTACTACTAAATTCGATAAAAAAATACCGCTCATCCTCGGCGGAGTATTTTTCGCGGCTTCGGTACTTTGCAGTCCTTATATCGCGATTGGATACGCTCTCTATATTATCGGCGTTCTTATCCACCTCGCGCTTAAGAAAAAGGATGGCAAATCCGCGTTTAAGAGCGAGTTATTCTCTCTTAAGAGTTTCTTATGGATTACTGTAGGAATCGCGGCTATGGCTGTTGTATTCCTTATCTTCGTACTCACCAGAACAGGCTTAGGTGATATCTTCAATGTGCTTCCGAAGCTTCTGTCCGATCCGGAACATCCTCAGATTCCGATAACCGACAAGATCGCGAAGTACTTCCAGTATTCAGTAACATTCCACGCGCAGTTTATTTACGCGGTAGTTGCTTATATTATAACCGCTCTGGTTATGTTCTTCGACAAAAAGCGTAAATCGCACAGGAGTATGTACCTTATCGTGACATGCGCTATCGTACTGTTCTCCTACGCTTTAATATTCCCGACGCTCATTTCTACAGGTTACAACTTCATTATGTATCCGATGATATTTATCGGAATAACCTCATATGTGCTTTGTGAGAATAAGCCTAAGGAGTTGTTTGTAAGTCTGTTCTGTCTCGGAATACTTTACTCGTTCGCGGTTTGTATGTCGTCTAACCAGTATTTCTACGTTATTTCAATGGCTATGTGTACCGCTAACGTGGCGAGTTTTGCGTTCCTCGCGCGTCTTATTAAAGAAATGCGCGAGAGCGAGGATAACCTCGACTACGCTAAGCTTTACAAGTATTCGGCGCTTACGCTTGTGACGATTACGATTGTGCTTCAGGGCTTCTTCCAGATTGACGTTAAAGCTCACCACAGTTTCTGGGACGGTTCCGATACAAACGCGCTTACCACTCAGATAGAGGAAGGTCCCGCTAAGGGTATTTATACTAACTCCGAACGCGCGAAAAAGTATAAAAATATCTACAACGACTTAAAGAACTACAAGAGTAAAACTCCCGCTAATATACTTTCGGTTTCGGGCGAAACTTGGATTTATTTAGCTCTCGATAACTTCCCGTACGCGACCTATTCCGCTTGGATAGGCGACGAGAATATCGTTAGTATCGACAGTGTAACAGCGAGATTAAACGAGTATTACGCCGTTAATCCGACTAAAACGCCTAAATACGTTTATATTCCTAAGGAAACTAACTGGAATACCGACAGCTATATTAAGTCGCTTCAGGCTAAAGGCTATAAGCTTTCCGAAAACTCGGTAAGTTATCAGCTTGAAAAGTAAATAAAAAAGTAGAAGCCGGCTCGAATTTTGAGCCGGCTTTAGCTTATTCCCATTTATGTCTGTGTAATTGTCCGTGGGTTAAAAGTTCGGGATAATCCCACTGCCTTAAAACCTCGTAAGCCGCGATAGCTACAGAGTTGGAAAGATTAAGGCTTCTCGCTTCTTCTATCATCGGTATTCTAACCGTGTTTTCTTTATTTTTTACAAGCAAGCTTTCGGGAAGTCCGCGGGTTTCTTTTCCGAAAACGAGATAGCAATTATCCTCGTACTCGGCGTCTGTGTGGCGGTTTAACGCTTTTGTTGAAAAATAGTAATATTTTCCGCCTTTAGTTTTTTCGAAAAAATCGTCAAGATTTTCGTAATATGTAATATCGAGCAAATTCCAGTAATCAAGCCCCGCGCGTTTAAGATGTTTATCGCTTACGGAAAATCCGAGCGGTTTTACTAAATGGAGTCTTGCTCCCGTAGCGGCGCAGGTTCGCGCTACATTTCCCGTATTAGCGGGAATTTCAGGCTCTACCATTACTATATTTAATGTTGCCAAAACTTATCACCTCTAAATATATTTTAACCGCAAATAATAATTTTGCAAGTGAATTTCAAAAATTTGTTGTTCGCTTAAAAAACGCGCGTTTCGGAGGTGATAATATGGAAAAAGGAAGTATGTCGAACGTAATAAAAGGTGTCGCGGGCGGTATGATCGCCGGAGTAGCCGTCGGTATGGCGGGTAAAGCCCTTATCGACAGCAAGCCTAAAATGAAGAAAAAGGCTAACCGCGCCATAAATACTATAGGTCAGTTCGTAGATACCGCGCATTATCTTTTTAAATAAACTTAACGCCGAATGAAGTCCATTCGGCGTTATTATTACATATATACACTTTAATTATACATTCTGTCTAAATCTACATTACCGTTTATTCCGCTTATCTTGCCTTCTTTGGAATACTGACATATTTTATAAGGGTTGTTTTCAGTATCGCCTTTATAATCAGCATACCAAAAATAAGAATTACTAAAATCTTTAGCCTTTAGAATACTGTCCTCGCCGATATATACCATCGGCTCGTATCCGAGCTTTTTGACTGTTTTCATAAAGATTTTTGCGTATCTAACGCTGTCTTTATAATTTACATTATCAATTCTCGAGGTGTCGTTTTTGATACGCTCAACGTCGTAACCTATAGGTAATGTGATTTTTATTCCGCCGAGAGTTTTCGCGATAAATTTCGCTTCCTCCTTAGCTTCTTTGTCCGAAGTTGCCTGGCTAAAGAAGTACGCGCCTGTCTTTATACCGTATTTTTGAGCTTGTTTGAGGTTATATAGGGCGTATTCGTCCTGATAAATACTTCCGCTTTCGCCGTAACCTCTGCCTCCGATTCTGATTATCGCGAAATCTATTTTATCGGCTTTAACCTTTTTCCAGTTGATTTTTCCGTTAAATGAGCTTACGTCAATTCCCTCGAGAGCTTTTTTCGGAGCCGTAGAAGCGGGTTCGGTTACTTTCGGGGTTGAAACAGACGGCTTGTTTTCTGTACTATTCGAACACGACACCGTTGTCAATAAGCATATTAAAGCTATAAGCAGTATTATAATCTTTTTCATATTAATCACCACGACAAAATGTTACCATATTTTATTTAATAAGTAAATAAAATTCTCTTATACGGTTGAATAAATTTGAAATTTGAAGTATAATATAACTTATCTTTATAATAGGGGGTATAGGCTTTGGCAAAACAGATGAATAAAGACGAGCTGTTAAAAGCGATTGACGACAGTAAGACTATAGCTGAGCTTTTTACTCTCGTTAAGGAACAAAAAATCAATATGCGTATGCACACTCTGCACAGCGCCAGCAACCCTAAGCCCAAGCGTCTCGAGATACGTAATTTCCCGCCGAATACCTCCCATTTTGATCGTTTAAAGGCGGCGGTTAAGCTGACGGTTGAGAATACAAAATAACTATCGGAAAGACTTTTTAGACGTCTTTCCGATTTTTCTTGAAATTTATACCGATTGTTATTATAATAGAAAGGAAAGGTGGTTTTCGAAATGAAACGTGTACTTGCTTTAGTATTATCGACCGTGCTTATTTTAAGCTCAATCCCCGCTTTAGCTTACTCTCAGGGTGAGTTTAAAAACGGCGATGTTAATAAAGATAATAACCTCAGTATCAAGGACGCTACGCTGATTCAGCGCTCAGTCGCTAAGCTTGCGGAGCTTGACGAAACTCAGGAAAGATTGGCTGATTTTAATATGGATGGAAATATAAATATAAAAGACGCTACTAAAATCCAGAAAGTAGTCGCTAAACTCGAGGATATGCCTGTCGAGGAGACTACTCCGGGCGAGAGCGCCGATGTTACCGAAACAACTACCGCAGCGGACGAAACTACCGCGCCCGCGGAAACGACTATTGAACCGACGACTACAGCGGCGGAAGCTACCGCGCCTAATCCCTCTGTTAGCAGTAACGTTAATATTTACTTTACAAATAACAAGAACTGGAGTAAGGTTTACTTCTTCCTCTATAATACCCAAACAGGCGACGGCGCTAAGGCTTGGCCGGGAGTTCAGGTTACTAAGTATACGACTAACGAAAACGGCGAGAAGGTTTATTCCTCGAGCGTAGATGTTAGTAAGTATGACCGAATTATATTTAACGACGGCGCCAATAACCAGACCGTTAACGTCGCCGTTAACCGCGCTAGCTCGGGATATTTTATCTACGAAAATTCCCAGCATAAGGCTAAAGAAAAGCTTGTCGGAACCTACGCCTATAAAGGCGCGGATAAGGGTAATTTAAAGGAGCTCAGTTTCGATTATCCTATGGGATACAAGAAGAAAGTTTGGATTTGGACTCCCGCGGATTACGATCCGAACTCAAAAGAGCCCTATAAGACTATCTATATGCCCGACGGCCAGAATATCTTTGACTTTAAAAACGTAGCTTGGGGAGGCTGGGAAGTTTCCGACGCGGTTGAGTCGATGATGTCGAACGGCGGACGAGGAGTTATCGTGGTCGGAATTGAATCTACCGGCTCTAAGCGCGATACCGAACTTACTCCGAATATAGGCGAGATACAAAAAGAAGTCGGAAGCAGCTATGAAAACGGCAAGGGTAAAGAGTTCTCCGATTTCGTTGTAAATACGGTAATGCCGTATGTGCGCAAGAACTATAAGTCCTCTACCGCTAGATGCGACAATATCGTTGCGGGTTCAAGCTCGGGCGGACTGGAAGCGTTCTATATTGGAATGGAGAATCACGATAAATTCTGCGCGATCGGCGCGTTCTCGCCCGCGTTTATAATCTTCGGCGACAAGGTTTGGGACGAGTATCTCGCTAAATATGATCTTGATTCCGAAGAAATGCCGAAGCTCTATATCTACGACGGCAAGGTCGGTTTAGAGGATACGCTCTATCCGTTTATCGACGGTATGAAAACACGCTTGACTAAGGGCGGTTACGATTCCGCGAAAATGAAATACGTTATCGAGGAAAAAGCCGAGCACAATGAGGCTTGGTGGAGAGTAATCTTCCCCGAGTTCCTCGACTGGAGCGTACTTGATTAATTTACGGCTGAAAATATAGAAAGGAACGTCCGCTTTACGCGGACAACTGAAATATGGTATTTAATAATGTTTTGGAAGCGGTAGGACAAACTCCGCTGATTAGGTTGAATAGAATGGTTGACGAGGACAGCGCGGATATTCTCGTAAAATTCGAGGCGCTTAACGTCGGCGGTTCTATAAAAACCCGCACGGCATTAAATATGATTAACGAGGCTGAGGCTCAGGGCTTGATTGATAAGGATAGCATAATCGTCGAGCCGACAAGCGGCAACCAGGGTATCGGACTTGCGCTTGTAGGCGCGGTTAAAGGATATAGGACTATAATTATTATGCCCGACTCCGTAAGTGAGGAGAGAAGGAAGCTTGTGCGTCATTACGGCGCCGAGGTTAAGCTTATTCACGACGCGGGCAATATAGGCGCTTGTATAGACGAATGTCTTAAAATGGCGCTTAAAATGAAAGAAAAAGACGAGCACGTGTTTGTGCCTCAGCAGTTTGAGAATAACAATAACGTAAAGGCTCATAAAAAATATACCGCGCTTGAGATTATGCAACAGTGCGCCGATAAAATCGACGGCTTCTGTTCGGGAATCGGCACGGGCGGAACTATTACGGGTATAGGCGAAGTGCTTAAAGCACAGTATCCCGATATTGAAATCTGGGCGGTAGAGCCCGAGAACGCCGCTATTTTAGCGGGCGGTACAATCGGAACACATCTCCAGATGGGTATCGGCGACGGCATTATCCCCGATATTCTTAACCGTGAGATTTACGACGAGATTTATGTCGTAACCGACGAGGAAGCTCTCAGCACTGCGAAACGTCTCGCGAGAGAAGAGGGATTAATGTGCGGAATTTCCGCGGGTACAAATGTCGCGGCGGCTCTAAAGCTCGCTAAAAAACTCGGCAAAGGCAAGACGGTTGTAACCGTACTTCCCGATACCGCCGAGAGATATTACTCAACTCCGCTTTTTGAGGAATAAAAGCGGTTATCAGCTAAAGGTTAATAGAGAAAAATTAAAAATCGGGCAGACGGAATGGCTTGCGCATTCTGTCTGCCCGACATATTTTCGCTTTTATTTTATTTTTCTCGCTTCAATATAGAAACGCTTATCGGCGGCGTGTCCCATCGAGAATGTTTTTCTCGGGAGCGAGCCGTCCGCGGCAATAGCGGGGAAGAGCTCGGATTTTTTCATACCGTCGAATAAAAATCCTAAAGTATTAGGCGCCTTACAAAGTGTACGAACCGTTTCGCTTCCGTGAATATAGTCAACTCTCGCCTTTGGGTGAGCCTGTAAGAAACGGTCTATGTAAGTTTGGAGCGTTCCTATAGGAAGCTCTGCTGTCGATTTAACCTCCAAAAAGCCGTTGGCTTTAGTGGAAACGTATTCGAACCACTGAGTGCCGTGACCGCCCATATGGTCGGTGTAAATCTTAAAGTGCTCTATAAATTCCAGCGGGTCTACGTTAAAGAGTACACGGTAAATAGGCTCGAACTCAATACTCTTGTCGTGGATATTAACTATCTCAACGAGGGCGTATCTCTGTTTAGGATCCTTGGAAAGATTGTAACACTCTTTAGCGGTCGCGAGCGAGTGGTTGCCGTCGCCAACCGCGAAAAGCATATTGTCATCCTTGCTTTTAAGCAGGTTATCGAGCGAGGTCTGGACCTTGTCCATAGCCTGTTTGTCAAGGAACCAGCCCTTAACAATTCCGCCGCCTTTCATAAGACGAAAATCATAAGCGGGCGTGTATTCATCTTTGCGGTCGCTCAAAGGCTCTATGACGGAAAGCTCGGGGTCATCCACTAAAAGCATAACGTGAGGCATCTCGAGCGAAGCGTTTTTTCGGATTTCAATACGAGGCGGAAGCCTGTCGAGTACCGTAGCTTCGGTCGCCCTTATGAGCGCGTCGGTACCGCTTGTGTATTCGTAATCCTCTAAGTCAATCATTCCGACAATTCCGCGCCGGATAGTGTGATTGGATTCACGCTCAACGTAAATCATACTGTCTTTGTACTCGTTGAATACGCCGTCGTTTATGTATTCAATCATAGTTTCGTTGATAGCGTTTATACGTTTAGTGTTGTCTTTTTTAAGATAAACTTCGGGAAGAATAATGTTGAGCGCCGAGGGCGAGCCCTCTACCATTCTTTCAACATCCATCCAGTAATCTCTCTCCGAGGTATACTGGTCGCAGGCAACTACAGCCCATTTCTCAAAGTTATCTTTCGGAAGAAGTATATCCGCGGGATAAAAATGACTCATATCGCACCCCATATTTACCTATATGATTTTTACCTATCTTTTTAAGAATACCATATTTCGACAATTTTTACAATAGCATAAAGGAATTATAAACCGACTATATATGAAAAAAGGGAACCGCTTTCGCAGTTCCCTAAAAATCTGATTAGTATACTACTACAGGCATACCTACATAAGCCTTAGAGTACATTTTTGAGATAGCGCCTGTCGGAGTATTTACGCATCCGTGAGAGCCTCTCGAGGAGAGCTTATAGAGTTCTCCGCCGAAGTTCGACTGCCATGTAGCGCTGTGGATACCCTGACCGTCGCCTGTAAATCCGAGCCAGTGGCTTACTGTTACGTTCCAGGAGCTTCCGCCGTAGGAACCGTGGAGAGTTGCGGGAGCTTTTTTGCTCAATACGCGGTGGAATCCGGGAGTAGTTCTGCGGCCTGAGTCGTAATAGTAACCTGTAATTACGGGAGTTTTAACGTAGAGCTTGTTGTTTACGTACATAAACATCTGCTGAGTTTCTGTACAAACCTCAACCCATGTACCGGATACGGTCTTACCGTAAGCTGTGTTGGAAGCGGTTACGTTAAATGTCTTGCCTTTTCCGTAAACCTTGCTGCCGTTTACTGTTTTGTAAGAACGGATACGGTATGTATAAGTTTTGTTGGTTTTTAACTTACCTGTAAGGTAGTTTCTGTAAGAAGTGTTAGCCTTAACAAGCCATGAACCGTTAGCTCTCTTAACCGCTATTTCGTAACCTGAGGCTCCGCTTATAGCGTTCCAGCTAAAGAGTCCGCGGCTTAAATAAGTCTTTACAGTTATGCCCTTAACGCCGTTAACCGCGCTTGAGGTTTTAAGAGCTTTAAATCCGCCGTAATACTTCTTACCTTTTACTGTTCTGTAAGCTCTAACCTTGTATTTGTAGTTTTTGCCTGTTACGATCTTGCTGTCTACATAAGATCTTGAGGCTGTTGTTGTAAGCTTAGTGTATTTAGTTTTAGCGGCTTTTCTGTAAACTTCGTACTTAGTCGCTTTAGCTACCTTGCTCCACGCGATTTTAATCTTTGTGGTAGTCGATTTTTTGTTGATAAGCTTTTTGGGAGTGGCGGGAGTAACTACAGCTGTAACGGTTTTACCTGTGCTCTCGTTTGAAACCGAGCTCTTAGTTCTCTTAACCTTAACCTTGTACTTGTAGATATAGCCTGCTTTTAAGCCTGTGTTCTTAATTGAAGTAGTGGTTGACTTAGTAGTTGTAATAGTTTTGTAAGCTGAGAACTTGCCTTTTGCGTCCTCAGTGGAACGCTGTACAACGTAATTGCTCGCGGCGGAGCTCTTGCTCCACTTAATTACGATAGCGCTTGTCGATCTCTTAGTAACCTTTAAGGAGCTTACGTTCTGGGGCTTAGTCATAGTTGTAATGACTTTCTCGGGGCTTGTCTTAGTGGTATCGCCTACAGTTTTTACAGCTACGATTTTGTACTTATAAACCTTACCCGCTTTGATGTTGGCGGAGTTCTTATAAGCTGTAACTTCTGTATCGTCAATGTTCTTAATTACAGAATAACTGCCCATCTTACCGCTTGAGTTCTCGTCAGCTCTGTAGACAATATAGCTTGTAGCGTCAGCGACTTTATCCCATCTGATGATGATATAGTCGGAAGCGGTTTCTTTAACCTTGAAGTTAGCCGGAGCCGCGGGAGCTTTTACGGGAGCCTCGGTAACGGGCTGAGTTGTTTCGGGAGCGGTCGTAGGCTGCTCGGTAGGAGTTTCTTCGGCAACAGGCTCTACGCTTACCGGTTTAACATCGCTTTCGGCAGCGTTAGCCGTAACAGCGAACGGAACCATAGACGCGACCATTACCGCTGAAAGTAAAAGTGATACGAGTTTCTTCATATATTTATCTTCCTTTCTTTAACTTTTCTATAAAATATATGTATTACATACTTGTAATCTAATTCTAACGCTAAACCGCCCGATTTACAAGCCTTTTTTCGAATAATTTTTATTTTTATAAATTGTACACAAAATGTTATAAAATAAGTAATTGGTTATAGGTTTAAGTGATAATTAAACCGTATAAAAAAGGCGTAAAAACCGCTTGTTTGTCGAATTTCAGCGTGTTAGTTAATATCTCTGAAAAAAGTATTTTTAATGATAATTCCGCGGTTTCCAAAAAAATTTGCTATTTTCTCTGAAATAAACTATAATATAAATACCTATGGAGGAATATATGGAACTTAAAGTCGGAGATAAAATCGAGATGAAAAAACCGCACCCCTGCGGAAGTAAAATATTTACTCTTTTAAGGCTCGGAATGGATTTTAAAATCCGTTGCGAAGGCTGCGGGCGCGAGGTTATGGCGCCGAGAAAAAAGATAGAGAAAAATATAAAGAAGGTTATTTGATGTTCGAGAAAATTGAGATATTTGATAAACGTTACAGCGAATTGAATACTAAGATTTACGAGCCGAGCGTAGCGGCTGATGTCGAGGAATATCAGAAGATTATGAAAGAAATCCGCGAGCTCGAGCCTGTTGTTTTAAAATACAGGGAGTATAAGGACGCGCTCTCGACTATCGACGAGAGTATGGAGTTTTTAAACGATTCGTCTATGGACGGCGAAATGAAAGAACTCGCCCAGTCCGAGCTCGACGAAGCTAAAAAAGCCGTTGAAACTATCGCCGACGAGCTTAAAATCCTGCTCCTTCCGAAAGATCCTAACGACGACCGAAACGTTATTGTCGAAATCCGCGGCGGCGCGGGCGGCGAGGAAAGCGCGCTGTTTTCCGCGGTTCTTTACCGTATGTATACTATGTACGCCGAGTCGAAAGGTTTTAAAACCGAGCTTATTAACGCTAACGAAACCGAGCTAGGCGGTTTTAAAGAAGTTTCGTTTATGATTAACGGCGACGGAGCGTACAGCCGTTTTAAATACGAAAGCGGAGTTCACCGCGTCCAGCGTGTACCCGAAACCGAAAGCCAGGGCAGAATCCATACCTCTACTACAACCGTAGCCGTGCTTCCCGAAGCCGACGAGGTCGAGATGGAGATTAACCCCAAGGACTTAAAAATTGATACGTTCAGAAGCTCGGGCGCGGGCGGACAGCATATAAACAAAACATCTTCCGCTATCAGAATTACCCACCTGCCCACAGGAATGGTGGTTGAATGTCAGGACGAAAGAAGCCAGTATAAGAATAAAGATAAGGCGATGAAGGTCTTAAAATCACGGCTTCTACAGCAAAAGCAGGAGGCTCAGGATAACGCGATTTCCGCCGAAAGAAAATCCCAGGTCGGAAGCGGCGACCGAAGCGAGCGTATAAGAACCTATAACTATCCCCAGGGACGTTTAACCGACCATCGAATCGGGCTCACTCTGTATAAGCTCGAGGATATTTTAAACGGCGATTTGGACGAGGTTATCGACGCGCTTGTAGCCGCCGACAGAGCCGAAAAGCTTAAAGAAAGTATGGAAAGTTGATTTAATGAATACATTGTTATTGAAGGATAATGAGGAAGATATAAAAATAGCGGGCGGAATTCTAGCGCGCGGAGGACTTGTAGCCGTTCCGACAGAAACAGTCTACGGCTTAGCCGCGAACGCTCTCGACGGAGAGGCTGTCGCAAAGATTTTTAAGGCGAAAGGCAGACCCGCCGACAACCCGCTGATTGTACATATTGCCAATATAGGCGATATCGAGAAGTTTTCTCTCGTCTCCGAAATCCCCGAAAAAGCGTATAAGCTCGCCGAGACGTTCTGGAGCGGGCCGCTCACGATAATTATGCCCAAGGGTAAAGCTATTCCCGACGAGGTGAGCGCCGGACTTGATACGGTAGCGGTAAGGTTTCCGTCGCATAAAACCGCCCAGGCTGTAATAAAAGCCGCGGGCTGTCCGTTAGCGGCGCCTTCCGCCAATATCTCGGGTTCTCCCAGCCCGACTACCGCAAACCACGTTCTTTCCGATATGAACGGTAAAATTGACGCGATAGTTGACGGCGGAGAGTGCGCGGTAGGACTTGAGAGTACGGTAATTACTCTCGCTCTCGATAAACCGAAGCTTTTAAGACCGGGCGGGATTACCGTCGAGGAAATTGAAAATGTAATAGGGGAGATAGATGTTGACGACGCGGTGCTTCACGAGCTGAAGTCGGGCGAAAAAGCTTCCTCCCCCGGTATGAAGTATAAACACTATTCGCCGAAAGCCGAGGTAATTCTCGTGTCGGCGGACGATAAGAAGTATATAGACTTTGTAAACGGAAAAAAATCGGAAAGCACCGCCGCTTTGTGCTACGACGGCGACAGCGATTTTCTGGAAGTGAAAACTTATCTTCTCGGAGCTAAGGATAATTATAAAGCTCAGGCTCATAAGCTGTTTAAAATGCTTCGCGAGATTGATAAAAATCCGGAGATAAAAACCGTTTACGCGCGGTGTCCCGAACCGAACGGCGTCGGAATGGCAGTGTATAACCGCCTTGTACGCGCGGCGGGATTCGAGGTGATTAATCTTGAGAAAGTTTAAACTCGTCGGACTTACGGGACGAACAGGCTCAGGGAAAGGTATAGCCCGAGAGGTGTTCGAGGAGTTCGGATATAAAGTTATCGACGCCGATTTGCTCGCGAGAGAAGCGCTCGAAAATAAAATAGTTATGATAAATATTCTCTCAGCGTTCGGAGCGGATTTACTCGAAAACGATTCGATTAACCGAAAAGAACTCGCCAAGCGGGCGTTTAAGGACGACAAAAGTACAAAAACTTTAAATTCTATCACACATCCGTGTATAACCGCTTTGTTTGTCGAAAAGTTAAGAGAGCTTTCCGAAAACGGCGCGGATAAAATTTTATTTGACGCCCCTCAGCTTTTTGAGGCTAGGTTAGATGTGCTCTGCGATTCGACTGTAGCGCTTGTGTGTGATGATAAATTCAGAATTGAAAGAATTATAAAACGTGACAATATTTCTGAAGAAATGGCGAAAAGCCGATTAAAAATCCAGCTTTCCGATAAGTTTTTTACCGAAAACTGCGATTACTGTATAGAAAACAACTCCTCGCTCAAAGAGTTGAGGAATGAGTTAAGGGGAATTATACCCCGAATTTGAGGTGTGTTTTGGCACGAGGAAGAAGATATAAACGAAAAAGCCACCGCTTTCGTAACTTTATAATTTTTCTGTTGATAGTTGCTCTTATCGCGGGCGGAATATGGTTTCTTTCGGGTAATTTCAGAAAGGCTCAGGATGTGCTCGGACAGAAGATGTACCCTATAAAGTACAGCGAGTACGTCGATAAAGCCGCCGAGAAGTACAATCTCGATAAGGCGCTTATCTACGCCGTGATACGAACCGAGTCGAAGTTCGACCCGAATTGCGAGAGTAATGTCGGAGCGGTAGGGCTTATGCAGATGATGCCCGAAAGCTTTAGGTGGGTTCAAAAACTCAGGGGAACGTCGCTTGACGACAGCGAGCTGAGTAAACCGTCCGTCAATATTAGCTACGGAAGCTATCTTTTAAAATATTTTCTAAAGCATTACAAGGACGAAAGGTGCGCTGTCGCCGCTTATAACGCTGGATTCGTTGTGTCGGACTGGCTCAAGGACAGCCGGTACAGCTCCGACGGCAAAACGCTCAAAAAGATTCCCTATCCCGAAACGGAGAGTTACGTAAAAAAAGTTGAACACGCTAAAGATATGTATAATAAATTATATTTCAGTTAGAATTATAAATGTAGAATAATAAATGGAGGTAATAAACTATGGCAGATAACAAAACTAAGGAACTAAAAGAAAAACTGTTTATGTCCGAAAAAAAGGGCATATCTACTATCTCGGCGCAAGAGATAAATACCGCGGACGAGTTTTGCGCGGAATATAAAAAATTTCTCGACAATTCACCCGTAGAGCGCGAGGCTGTTAAGTATTCGCTTAAGCTCGCTAAAGAGAACGGATTCGTAGAATTCGAGCAGGATAAAAAGTATAACGCGGGCGATAAGGTTTATTATATCAACCGCGACAAAGCGATTGCTCTCGCCGTTATCGGTAAAAACGGAACTAAAAACGGCGTTAAACTCGCTATCGCTCATATCGACTCCCCGAGGGTTGATTTAAAACCCAATCCGCTCTACGAGGATAATAACCTCGCCTACTTTAAAACCCACTATTACGGCGGAATTAAAAAGTACCAGTGGACTGTAATGCCTCTCGCTCTTTACGGAACTGTCGTTAAGCTCGACGGAACTAAAGTCGATATTAAGGTCGGCGCCGACGAAGCCGAGCCCTGCTTCTGTATTACGGACTTACTTCCGCATTTAGCGAGAGAACAGGCTCAGAAAAAGCTCGGCCAGGCGATAGAGGGCGAGAACTTAAACGTTCTTATCGGATCGCGTCCGCTAGATACCGAGGACGAGGAAAGCGAGCTCGTTAAGCTCAATGTTATGAAGATATTGAATGAAAAGTACGGAATTCGCGAGGGTGATTTCCTCTCGGCTGAGCTGTGCTTTGTACCCGCTCAGAAAAGCCGTGACGTAGGTTTTGACCGAGGTTTAATCGGCGGTTACGGACACGACGATAAAGTCTGCGCTTATCCCGCGTTAAAGGCGGCGCTCGATTGCGAAATGCCCGAGAGCACCTGTATAACCTACCTTACCGATAAAGAGGAAACAGGCTCCGACGGAAATACAGGTATGCAGAGCGATTTCTTGAGATACTTTATCTACGACCTCGCTAAAGCCGACGGCGAGGAAGGCTATAGAGTTCTCTCTAAGAGTAAGTGCCTTTCCGCTGATGTTAACGCGGCGTTCGATCCGATTTACGCGAGCGCGTACGAGGCTAAAAACTCGAGCTATATTAACCAGGGTGTAATTATCTCTAAATACACAGGCCACGGCGGAAAGTACGATACTTCCGACGCGTCCGCCGAGTATATGGGCGAAATCCGCTCTATCCTCGAGGAAAATAAGATTATGTGGCAGGTAGGCGAGCTCGGTAAGGTCGATATCGGCGGCGGCGGAACTATCGCGAAGTATGTCGCTAATATGAATGTCGACGTTGTAGATCTCGGCGTTCCTGTGCTGTCGATGCACGCTCCTTTCGAGCTTGTGAGCAAGGTTGATGTGTACGAAGCGTACCGCGCTTTCCTAGCTTTTTACAATAAAGTGTAAAAAACACTTGCATTTTTTTACCGAAAGTGTTATTATATACGGGCGGAAAAAATTCCGCCCTGAAAATGCGCCGGTAGCTCAGCTGGATAGAGTGCGCGGCTACGAACCGCGAGATCGGGGGTTCGAGTCCCTTCCGGCGTGCCAAAAAAGTAACGAGTCCAATGGACTCGTTATTTTTTTGCAGCCGGAAGGGACTCGAAAGGGCGTAAAGAAAACAGTCCGGCGGACTGTTTTTAGCCCGTAGAGCAGATGAAACCTTTCCCTAAAACGTGAACCCAAGGTTCGAGATGAAAGTTTTCTCACAGATGAACAAACTGACGGCGTGCTCGTCGTCGCGGACTCTGTTCACTGCGATTAAAGTGTTAATCGCGACGTGAACTC
>JAHKZS010000162.1 GCA_020626545.1 bacterium | reverse complement strand
AAATAACTACAAAGGAAGACCTCGATCTCTTTGAGGGTTATGTATTGCTTCAGAAAAAACGTGAACAGGATAAGGAAAACTGATTATGGACGCTACCCAAAATTATTTAGTAAATCTACTTCTTGAAATAGATACTTTATGTAAGAAATACGATATTGAGTATTTTATCGACTACGGTACTATGCTCGGCGCTGTACGCCACGAGGGCTTTATTCCGTGGGATGACGATATTGATATTAATATGACCGAGGAAAATTACTATAAATGGGTTGAAGCTTGTAAAAAGGAGCTTGACCCTAAAAAGCGTGTATACGGCGACAACCGTAACGACCGTGATTTCCCCGGAACATTCGGACGTTATATCGACGTTGAAAGTATGCGTTTAAGCTCAAACTTCGCTTTTTGGAAACCGATTTGCGGTCAGAGTATAGACGTGTTCTACTTTATAGAACTGCCGGGTGATCCCGTTAAAAAGCAGGAGAAAATAGATTTATATTTCGCCTACGACGAATACGCTAACCACAGCTACCGTCATTTCCGTTATAAAACCGATAGGGAAATGGAGCTTTATAATAAGTTTAAGGCTATGGAAAAGAAAATCGGCAGGGAAAAGACCTTACAGAAAATCGAGGCTCAGATTTTCCACAAGCATTATGACGACTGCGATACTTACATCTCAGCTTCAGCGAGAAAGTACGGCCCGACTTCTATTTCTCCGAAGTCGTTCTACGATACGGTTTATTACGCTGAGTTCGAGGGACATAAGTTCCCGATTTCGGGCAGATACGCCGAGGCACTCGCTTACTACTACGGAGACGACTGGAATATTTTCCCCGACGTTAAAAAGAGCCATTCAAAAATGTCGCATACAGGAATTAACTGTGACGACTATGTTTCCGATTATATGCGTCTTATTGACGAAAAACAGCTTAAAGAGGATAGATATAAGGCTAAGGATATTCTTGTACAGGAAGGCTATAAAATCGGCAAGCACTTGGAAATGGTGCACGCTAAAGCCGCCAGACTTGTACAGCTCAAGCTCGAAAAAAAGATTAAAGAGAATAACATCGACGTTAATTCGCTTTTGGATCCGTCCTCTAAGGACAAGCTTAACATTCTCGATGATTTATTCTCGAATTACTATGAAAAACAGCTTGACTCAAGCTTTAGATACTGGGAGAGTTATATTGATATTGGCGAAGATAATCTCTATGCCGCTATATTTAACTTAATATATAACCGCTGCAACTTTACCGCTGTGGGTAAAATCATTAAGGTTTATAAGGCTAATGGTTTTGAGCTCGACGATAAGTTATCGGAGCTTTGGAATATTATCCTTACCTATCGTGATATTAAGGCTCAGATGGTTTATAAAAACTACGATAAAGCCGAGAAGCTTATCAACGAGGCGATTAAAAAGTATCCGTATTGTAAAGAGATAAGACTCTTTAATATGGAGATGAAGGTTATAAGAAACGAGCTCGATACAGCTAATAAGCTTATTGACGAAATCTTTACTGATTACCCCGATAATGAACGTTGCAAGAAAGCGCTCGGAGATATCGCTTTATTAAACGGCGATAAAGAAACCGCCGATAAATATTATGACGAGGTTTCAAAGAGTTCGCACGACGGACTGCTCCTTCTCGATATTCGTAAGAAAAGAGGCGAAAACTAATGACAGACTTACAATCAAGAATACTCTTACTTATGAACGAGATTAATGATATATGTGAAAAGCAAAAGCTTAAGTATGTTGTATCCGGACTATACGCTGCTTATGTTACCGCCAAGAAGTCATTCAAGGACGAGCTTTGTTATTTTAATATTATGATGCCTTTTAAAGACGCGGTAAAGCTCGAAAAGTACGTTAATAAGAATATGTCCGATACAAGAGCTGTCGAGTCTTGGAGCAATAATAGCGAGCTTCAAAGGCTTAAGTTCAGATATGTTGATAAAACAACTTTGCTTTT
>JAHKZS010000019.1 GCA_020626545.1 bacterium | reverse complement strand
GGAGATTACCAGAGCTTCTTAAAGCCCTGGTGGCAAGTTATAAAGTCCTCGGGTATAGGCGGTCTTTCCAAGCAAGTCGGCAACTATAATATACCCTACCAGATTATCACGTTTATTATGACGCTGTTCCCGTGGGATTCGCTTATCGCGTATAAGTCGTTATCGATAATATTCGACTTCGTTTTGGCCGGCGCGGTTATGAAGCTTATAGTCGAAATCACTAAATCCAAGGTTGCGGGGCTTGTCGGATATTCGCTTACGATATTCTCGATGACGGTAATATTAAACTCGTCGTTCTGGGCGCAATGCGACTCGATTTACGTAGCCTTTATTATCCTGGCGATTTACTTTATATTTAAAGACAAAACCGCTTTGAGCTTTATTATGCTCGGTATTGCTTTCGCGTTTAAGCTGCAGATGGTATTCATTCTACCCGTATTTCTGTTCTACTATATACTAAACAGAAAGTTATCTATTATCCACTTTTTAATTATTCCCGCGGTAGATTTCGCGCTGTGCTTACCCGCGGTATTATTGGGAAGAAATATAATTGATATTTTTACAATCTACGCGGCTCAAACAGATTACGGTAAGCTTATTCAGATGAACTGCCCTAACTTATACGCGCTTATCTGTAACGGCTCGGACGCTAACTATTACTATATGTTTAAGCTGTTCTCGATACTGTTTACGATAGCGCTTATCGGGTTTATGCTCGGAATGTTTATCTTTAAAAAGGTAGATTTAAAGGACAGAAAAAAATTCTTAATGACAGCGATATGGACGGTATTTACGTGCATTATGTTCCTTTCATCAATGCACGAGAGATACAGCTATCTTCTCGATATACTGCTTATAGTTTACGCCGTATGCTACAGAAAGAATATTATCCCCGCGATACTGTGTAACCTTATCAGTTTAAGAGGCTACGCTTCGTACCTTTTCAAATATGACGTAGTATCAAATCAGCACGCGGCTATAGTATATATCGGAATATATTTCTACCTAACGTATGTATTGGTTAAAGAAGTTTTATTGAATAATAATTCTAAAACAGAATTAAAAGTTAAGATTTAAAGGAAGGTTAAAATGTCAAGATTATTATTTACATCAGAGTCGGTTACGGAGGGACATCCCGATAAAGTCTGCGACCAGATTTCAGACGCCGTACTCGACGCTATATTAAAGCAGGATAAAAACGCCCACGTAGCTTGCGAAACTACCGCTACAACAGGTATGGTTCACGTTATGGGTGAGATTTCGACCGACTGCTACGTAGATATTCCCGCAATCGCGAGAAAGGTAATTAACGACATAGGTTACGATAACCCCGAATGCGGATTTAACGGCAACACTTGCGCTGTACTTACATCTATCGACGCTCAGAGCGCCGACATCGCTATGGGCGTTAACGAAAGTTTGGAACTTAAAAACGGCGAAAAATCCGACGATAACCAAATCGGCGCCGGCGACCAGGGTATGATGTTCGGCTACGCCTGCAACGAAACCGAGGAGCTTATGCCGCTTCCGATTTCACTCGCTCATAAGCTTTCAAAACAGCTTACTAAGGTTAGAAAAGACGGTACACTCCCCTATCTCCGTCCCGACGGAAAAACTCAGGTTACGGTAGAGTACATAGACGGCAAAGCTGTTAGGGTTGACACCGTGGTTGTTTCCACTCAGCACAGCGAGGATATTTCTTTAACAGAAATAAGAGAGGATATACTCAAGTACGTAATCGAGCCGATTATACCGAAAGAATTTTATAAGGACACTAAAACCTTTATCAATCCTACAGGCAGATTCGTTATAGGCGGACCTGTCGGCGACGCGGGACTTACAGGCAGAAAAATTATCGTAGATACCTACGGCGGATTTTCACGCCACGGCGGCGGAGCTTTCAGCGGTAAAGATCCGACTAAGGTTGACCGAAGCGGAGCTTATTACGCGAGATATATCGCCAAGAATATCGTAGCCGCTAAACTCGCCGATAAATGCGAGGTACAGCTCGCGTACGCTATCGGAGTGGCGAAACCCGTTTCGATTATGGTAGATACATTCGGAACAGGTAAGGTTAGCGACGAGAAGCTTTCTAAAGCGGTCGAGAAAGTTTTTGACTGTCGTCCGCAGTCTATTATAAGAGAGCTTGACCTCACAAACACCACATACCTCCCCGTAGCCGCTTACGGACATATGGGCAGAGAGGATGTCGGCGTAAGCTGGGAAAAAACAGATAAAACAGAACAGCTTATAAACGCTGTAAAATAAAGATTAAAGCCGGCTTAACAGTCGGCTTTTTTGCCGCAAGAATCCTCCCGCGCTGAAAAGTCCGTCTACAGTCAGTAATATAAACAACGGCGTAAAATTATAGAGATAACGCGAGCGCGTTTCCCAAATAAGAAAGAATATAAAAGCTCCGAAGATAATCAGCCGTATAAGCGAGTAGAAATTCAACTCGGGATTTTTAAACGACTTAACAGCGGACAATATCATCATCAGTATAATAAAAAGCTGAAAAGCGCAGCTGTACTCGTAGAAGATAAAATGCTTGCTTCCGTTTTGGAGTACATAACTATGGAGCTTGTTTTTATGGATTGGATTCGAGATATGGTGGGAAATATAATAAGTTCCGTCCTCCCAAGTCCAGACAGCTTTTTTCACAAGATGTTTAACCGTACCTTTTACGCCGTATTTTCCTATACGGCGTTTTATCATTTCTATATTCGCGGACTTTTTTAATTCTTTATTAGAAAATGAATGAGTAAACTCGCTGTCGGCGTGGTTATAATGACCGTAGCCTTTAAGCCCGAGCATTACCCAGTGAGTGTACGGATACTCGTATCTTTCGGACAGCTCGGGGGTTACTATATTACTCTCGCTTAGTTTTGAGTTATAGAAGTACGAAGTTAAACCGATACCGATTAATACGGCAAAAGCGATTACAACCGCGCGTTTAAAGCTGAGTTTAGCGAACAAATACACGAGTATTCCCACTATCAATATCGCTATACTGCCCTTTAGCTTAAACGAAAAGAATAAAAATCCTCCGCAAAGGCACAAAAGCGATATTTTTTTAATAAGATTTTTTTCGTTAAAAGCGTATACGAACAGATAAACCGAGCCGATTAAAAGCGGCATAGACAGCGAGTCGGTATAGTAAAACGCGGCGTAGGTATAAAACGGCGCGAAGATTAAACAAAGCAGTAATGTAAAAACAGCCTTGCGGTCGCCGAAAAGCTTTCTCGTAAGAAAAACTGTAAGTACGACCGAAATATTTATAGCGAGAGCGTTTATAAAAATAGGCAGATAAATCGGAATATAGCCGTTAATAAGATAACTGAGCCTGTACAGAAACGATAAGATAAACAGCAGAAGAAAATTATTCTGATACTTTACGAGATAGTAGTCCATAAAACCGGTTTTAACGAGGTTATAATTTCCGTGTTTCGCGAAATCCGACGAGTACATATCAATTATACTCACATCGGTTACAGGCTTACACGCCAAAAGATAGCCCGCGGCAAGCTGGAGTACAAACATAAAACCGCAGGCGGTAAGTATAAACAGCGGTACGTAAAGCTTTTTATCAATCCGTCTTAAAAGAGAAAAGCGGTTAATCGTACGGTTAAAACTGTAATACACCACAAAAGCCGAAGCGGCGAAAATTATAAAGGCGAGTATAATACAGAAACGCTCATTTAAGGTGCAGTTATAGGTATTGGAATCGCGCTCGTTAACGTAGCCTTTACTTATAATAAATATCAGCAAAAGCGAAAATGTTATTATAAAACTCAGCGAAAAAATTTTGTTTATAAACAAGGTGGATTTTTTATCCGACATATTAAACTTCCTTAGTTTTTATTCTCAAAAAGAAAAATACCCGAACTTGTCGGGTATGTAATTACTGTAATCCGAAAGAAATTGAGATAGCGTTATCGACTCGGTTCATAGAATTTTTGTCGACCGCTCCCATACGCTCTTTTAAACGCTGTTTATCTATTGTCCTAATCTGTTCCAATAGCACAACGCTGTCCTTGGACAGTCCGCAGTTATCGGCCACAATTGGAATATGGGTAGGTAATTTCGCCTTGGACTGCTGGCTTGTAATAGCGGCGGCGATTACGGTAGGGCTGTATTTATTGCCTATATTATTCTGAACTATTAAAACGGGACGTACTCCGCCCTGCTCGGAACCGATTACAGGCGAAAGATCCGCGTAAAAAATATCTCCTCGTTTTATACTCACGGTTTTACCTCCAAATTCATTCTGTAAATATTTTTACCGCTTTGGAAATTTTTATACCGTTAATATAATATTTTTAACCGTGAGTATGGTGAGATTAATTTATAAGACTGATTGAACTAAATTTTATATTAAAGTTATTTTCTTTTAAAGAAATTTCTTTTATCTTACCGATACTATCGCAAACAAGCGTAAACTTTCCGCTCTCGCAGCCGCCTCTAAATTCTGTTAAAGAATTATAACTCTTATCAACCTTAATATTATCCTCTTTTTTAAGGCTTCTTAATACGCTATAAACAGTTCTCGAAAAGTCACCCTCGGGAAGATACTCGCTCTCGGATTTTAAATAAAGATTGTTATACGATAAATTGAGCTTGTTGTTTTTAAAGCTGTAAACATATCCGCTCAAAGCGTCGGGATATGAAATTTTAATCGTCACGGTATTGTTGGAGCTCGAGTAAATTTTGCCCTTTAAGGTAACGCCGTTAGATTTAGCTTTAAACTTCGCCTTAAAGCTGTCGGCAGGAGCGCTCGGCGCCGTACATCCGCTTAAAGCTAAAATTAAACAAAAAAACAGCAGGGGTAATTTTTTCATAATCTCACCTCTGCTGAATTATATGATATAAAATTTTCAGCTATAACCTAGGGTAACAGAAGCAATCCGAACCACGCTTTAAACGGAGTAATTTTGACTCTTTACGGCTTGTCGAACGTCAGCAGGCGCCAGCCTGCTAACATT
>JAHKZS010000161.1 GCA_020626545.1 bacterium | reverse complement strand
GTCGGACGGTTTTGCTTTTTGTGACAAATTATCGTTTTATATGTAATAAATAACAAAAAGATGTAATAAATAACAGTTTTTTTAGCTAATTTTTGTGTTAGAATAATAGTATAAACTATGAAGGAGGTTTTTTAATGAAACTATTTAAGAAAACAGTCAGTTTGGTATTAACAATATGTCTTTTGGCGTCAATGGTGTGCGTTGCGTCAATTTCAGCGTCCGCTAACGCTGATGATAAAGAGCATAGACCGTTAATTACCGATGTTATTAATTCCGAGGATCAAGTAGAAACAGATACACATTATTTCTACGTTCCTGATTATTGGAAAAACGAGTATAACGATTATTATTACTATAATCCCGAGACGAAGAAATTTGACGGAGACGGCGGAAATTTTGCCGCAGGTCTCTACTGGTGGGACGGCCCATATGATTGTCCCAGTTATTTGAGTGATTTTAGCAATCCCTGGCCGGGATACGCTGTTACAGAAACAGTGGACGGTAATCCTAATATCTTAAAGGCTGAAGTTCCTAAGTCAGCAGGTAAGATTATTTGGAACAATCTCGTAGACGGCGGTATAGACAGCAGCCAGCCTGCTTATTCGAAGTCTTATCAAACTGAAGATATACTGCGCGAGTATTATGATCCCGGTGAGGATCGCTACGGCTTATATCCTAACGGCATACCTGAGGATGAGGGCTTCGACGGTAAGATCTATGTATGCAACCCTAATGACATAGAGGAGAACCCCCTGAATCATAGGTTGACTTACAGAGGCGCTTGGTTTTACTACTACGGAAACGGCGAGTACGGCATCTACAAAACCCGGGAAGAAGCCGAGGAAAATGACGGCGTGTATAAGAACGGCGATTTCCCCGAATACAATAATATTGAGATAGATAAGAAAAATCTTTTATTGGAAGTAGGGGAAACAGATACAGTCTTTTCCTCTTTCGCCGATGCGGATGTTAAGGTTGAGGACGATACTGTGGTTTCTGTTTCGACTGACAGTTACGGCTATACTACCGTTAAGGCGCTTAAACCCGGCGAGACAACGATTTCTTTCTCGCGCAAAAATAGTTCGGGAAAAATTAAAACAGTTAAATGTAATGTTATTGTAGCGGAAGACAGAATTAAGAGCATTACCGTTGACGATGTTGAGTTAACCGAGGGATTAGACGCCGAATGTATTCTCGACGAAGATAACGATAAGTATTACTTCTACTATTCTTACGATCCGTCTTATGTAATTCATTTTGCCGATGGCTCAAGCGAACGAGTATTACACGCGTCGTATGATTATGAGTATAAAGATGAAGAATTGAATCTTCAAATGTCCGACGATCAATCCTACTCGAACCAATGGAAAGCGGGAGTACATAAAGTAACCGCCGAATTCGCGGGTCATAAAGCGGAGTTTAACGTAAAAATTAAGACGAGCCCTGTTAAGAAAATAACAGTTGATCCCGCGTATACGCTCGAGGATATCGGCTTAGACGATGACGGGGATTCAGTATCGTATAAATATGCTCCGAAATATAAAGTAACTATGCAAAACGGCGCAGAATACGACGGAGTTTTATCAGGTGAAACGATTGAAATCAACAATAAGGACTATCCGTTTAGTTTTGTTGACGATCAATCCGAAAACAATAAATGGACTTCAGGAAAGCATAAGGCGACAGCAATGCTTCTTGGACAAAAAGTAGATTTTGACGTAAATGTTGTTGGTGTTTTAAAAGTTAAAGCTAACGATCTCAGCATCATAAAAGGCGCCGCGGAAGAATACTATGACGAGGACAGCGAGACGACCTGGAATAAATATCAGTATGACGCTGATTATTATGTGGTTCTGCAAGACGGTACTCTGCTTAACAGTGAGTCAGGCGAGGTTGACTACAAAGGAACTCAATACTATATGAGCGTAATTGATGACCAGAGTTACGACAACGAATGGAAAGGTACAGGAACTCATAAGGTTAAAGGAACGTTTGGAGCCTTTGAATGTGATTTTAATGTAGACATAGTTGATTCGCCTGTCGAAAGAATTAAAGCCGATACTTTAAAGTTAATAGATAAGGTTGACGGCAGAAAACTCAGCTCAGGACAATACGAATACGTTATATCGGTTCCTGAATATACGGTTGTTCTTAACGATGGTTCAACACTGAAGTCTGATGATTTCGGTTGTGTAACTTATAAAGGCCATACTTATTCCGCTGTACTGGATAAAGATTGTGTATCAGGATTAAAAGTCGGTGAAACACATAAATCGAAAATCACAGTTATGGGAAAAACGGACGAATTTGACGTTAAAGTTATTGAAAGTCCTGTTAAATCAATCGAGGTTTCTCCGATCGAAGTTATTGAAAATGTAGACGGAAGTAGCCAAGACGGTAAGTTTATCTACGAAATAAAAACTTCCGCCAAGTTCAGCACAGACAGAGTATTTTTCACAGTTACTCTTAACGACGGAACTGTTCTCGAGGGTGACGAATTTAACGAAGTGATTTTTAACGACAGAATATACCGCCTGACAAACGACTGCGAAAAGATTCAAAAGTCAGGAGAGCAGTGGACGGTCGGTAATACTTATGAGATTAACGTAAGCGTTTTAGGCGTAAGCGCTAAAGCTAAGGTAAAAGTTGTTCCGAATCCCGTAAAAAAAGTAGAGGTCGAGGATTTGGTTATCAAAGAGCATACGAACGGCGATTGGTACGATACCGATGATCCCGACGGAGATAAATACTGGTACTTATATAACGTGGATCAGGAGAACTTTAAAGTTGTTTTGAAAGACGGTACCGAACTCTACGGTAATAATATCAAATATAAAGGAAAATCGTACTATCCTGACTTCCATTCTGAACAGGTGTATAAAGAAGCTTGGGGCGTCGGCGAACACGAAGCAACCATAAAGATTATGGGTGTTGAACAGACCTTTAAGGTTATTATTGAGAAAAACGAAGAAGAAACCAACCCCGACGAGACTAAGCCTGCAGAACCTACAGAACCCGTAACTAACCCCGACGAGACTAAGCCTGCAGAACCTACAGAGCCCGTAACTAACCCCGATGAGACTAAGACTGCAGAGCCTACAGAGCCCGTAACTAACCCCGATGAGACTAAGCCTGCAGAGCCTACAGAGCCCGCGGAGACTAATCCGAGCGTAGAGCCGACTGTTGCACCTCAGCCCTCAACGATTGAGCCAGGCGAAAGCGATACAGACAAGCCCGCCGCAGTTACAGAGAAAAAGGCTAACCCGATTAAAGTAACGGCGAAAGCTAAGACCGTTAAGGCTAAAAAGCTTAAGAAAAAAGCTCAGAAAGTAAAAGCGCTTACAGTTAAAAAAGCTCAGGGTAAGGTAACTTACAAGCTCGTTAAAAAGGGTACCGCTAAGAAAATCTATAAAAAACTTTCGATTAATAAAAACGGCGTCTTAAAAATCAAAAAAGGTAAGCTGAAGAAGGGTACTTATAAGATCAAAATAGCTGTTACAGCGAAAGGAAACACCTTGTATAAAGGCAAAACAATCACCAAAATAGTTAGAATAAAAGTTAAATAATCCTTATTTCTATCTCTCGATACACCCCTTTATTTACTAAAGGGGTGTATCACAAAAACGCGCGGTTTTATTGCGAAAATAAGAAAAGGAGGATTTTATGAAAACAAAAACAAATACAAAAACCTTTTGGCTTATGAACGCAGGTTTTATACTGTTGTTTATTGTTTTAGTTTCTATTCTCAGCGGTATCCAAGCGAACGCTGTTGTAGAGTATAACGATTCTAATACTATATAGATTATGAAAAACATAAACAAAAAATTTTTATTAATAATTATTACCGTTTTAATCGCGGCGATTTTTACGCTGACAGCTTGCGGTAATTCTCAAGGAATAAACATTTTTCAAAGTCAAAAAACTGTGTGTCCCTCATGTAACGGCTCGGGCCAGCAGCAATTATATGAAGGCAACGATATGAACGGAATGCCTATTTATAATTGGGTAGTGTGTTCCGGTTGCGGCGGTTCGGGATATATAAACTAAGCTGATTTTTGGGAGAGATTAGAATGCGTAAGAAAATAAAACTAAAAGTGTTACTAGCGGCTATCATATTTATATTTACCGCTTGTGCGTCTGTTGAGTTTCCCGCGTTATCGGTAAAGGCCGCGGACGATGACTGCTCAGCGTTTTTTGTGGATAACAGGGTTAACGAAGTGAATATTTCCGCGCCTCCTATAGAATCGCATCTTTATCAAAAAAGTGACGGTACATTTTTAAAAATACGCGTTAGCGAAAGTGAGATTAAAGGGGATATATTCTCCGAATGGGAAGTTGATGAAGGTGAAAATATAGTTTTAGCGGAAACATACGACGAAAGCTTTAATTATATAGGAAGTAAAAGAATTCCGCTCGAATTAGATATATACGGCGGTTTTTATTACGACGGAACGTACTATTATGTGCTGAGCGCTTCCGATAACCATAATGAAGACGATAATAAAGAGGTTTTCAGGCTTACACAATATGATAAAATGTGGAATAAAATCTCGCACGGGAGTATTTACGGCGCTGATACTTACGAACCGTTTAGAGCAGGCGGAGCTCGTTTCACCGACTGTGACGGACAAATAGTTGTTCATACCTGTCATCTGATGTATACTTCATCAGATGGATTGAATCATCAGTCAAATATTACGTTGTATTTTAATAAAAACGATATTTCTGATTGTACATATAATAATACTTTCTATACAAGTCACTCATTTAATCAGTTTATCATAAGTGAAAATGATAGATTAGTCGCTTTGGATCACGGCGACGCCTACCCTCGCTCTGTTTGGATACAATTGAAACGCAAAGGTTTTAATAGGAATAAATCTGTTGAAGTAATAGAAATCCCCGGGGAAATAGGTGATAACTATACAGGAACTTATGTCAGCGGTTTTAACCAGTCCGATACCGCTTATATTGTGTTGGGTAATAAGGTCGATTACGATAAAATGGGTTCGAGCGATAACAGAAATATTTATATTGCCGCAGTCCAAAAGAACGACGACGGAAGCTTCGGCAACGTAAACTTAAAAACGATAACGTCCTATAACAAGGAATTTGACTATATTAATTCTAAGCTTGTGAAATTACCTGACGATACATTTATTGCGTTGTGGAATTTAGATTCTACAGTATATGCGCAAAAATTGGACTCGAACGGAAATCTGTTAGGCGGCGTGAATTCATTTAAAGGAACTCTTTCCGATTGTGAGCCTATAGTCGCGAGAAACAGGATAGTATGGTTCTTCGACGATGTAAACATAATTAAATTCTACAGCGTTGATATAGACAGTCTCGACGGTTCGTTAATAAAAAGCGTTAACCGAGGTCATGTTTATAGAGATATCGTAGCTACAGGAAAACAGAAAAACGCTTCAAAAGAATGTATAAAATGCGGACATAAAACAACAGTCCCTGTTCCTAATGAATGTGACTACTGGTGGGGAAAAAATGGGACGGGAAATTATGAAAGTGAGCCTGAATCCCATTATGAAGTCGGAGAAGAATTTTTGTGTTGGCTTTGTTCGGATGAGAGTTTAGGTAATATGGCTGAGGCGATTGTATCCGACAGCAGTAAAATATCTGTCCTCCCGTCAGAATACGGAAGCGATAATGTGCTTTTTAAAACACTAAAGCCGGGAAAAGTAAAAGTAACTGTTCGTTTAAAATACCGCCCGGCTGTTTCCAAAACAATTACAATAAAAATCGGCCATGAATATCACCATAAAAAAACTCTGAAAAAAAGAACCTTTTATAAAGGCGGAAAAGAAATAAGAAAATGCGACAAATGCTCAAAAACAAAAACAGTAGCGACAAAACCTCTTACGCCTGAGTTTAATTACATTTTTTCAGGAAAAAAATACTTGATGATAGGGCCTCAGGTCAAAAAGGAAAAGAACTTCCAGATCAAATTAACCCGAAATAAAAAATCTAAAGTTAATACATATAAAGTAAACAAGAAATTTAAAAAACTCGGATATGTTGAGCTTATAGGCATTAAATCTGGTAAATATAAAATTAAATTTCGTGTCTTTAAAACCGTAAACGGAAAGAGAATATATAGTAAATGGTCGTCAGAAGAAAAGGTGAAGGTAAAATAAATTCTCAAAACAGAGCTAATCGCAATAATGTTCAACATACTCAGCGATATTAAAAATCAAGGTTACTTAATTGTTTTAACTTCCTAAATAAAACAGAGCCTCCGCGCTTTTTGGCGGAGGCGCTGTTACCGTTTTTGCATAGTATATGGGGTTTAGATTACTTGGAAGAACGGTAGTAATAAAATTGTAATTAAATCAGTCAGCGGCAATAGTATAAAAGTGTATCTATTTACAAAGTACGCATTTGGCGATAGATTTGCTGACGCTACAGCTTATGGAACAATCAAGAATAACTCCGCAAAACTGTACTTTACAGATAGCTGAATGAACGAGGGAATATGTACGCTGAAATTCAAGAGTAACTCAATTACTGCTAAAACAAAGATAACTTACTATGAGCCAATGGCTAACGCTAACCTATACATAAGCGGAACATTCAAGAAAAAGTAATACGAATAAAACAGAAAGACTGGGTATGTAAAAATACTCAGTCTTTTTTGGTAAATAAACAATGTTATAAAATACCTGAATTTATGGTGAATCAGGCTGTTTTTACGACTTTAGGGGGAAATTAGGGGGAAATACTGTTTTAAGAGATAAAACAGACTAAAAAAGGAAACAGCCTAAACGCCCTGTTTAAGCTGTTTCCGATTGGTTGCGGAGACCATACACGATTTTTCGTCTTGTGCTAAAAAATCGCATATTGATGGGGCTTGCGAGGCTTTTGTGCTTTTGAGTTCTCGAATT
>JAHKZS010000018.1 GCA_020626545.1 bacterium | reverse complement strand
TATGTTTTATTTGCTTCAAGATTGATATTTATAGTCTGGTTACCTCTACCGCCGCTGCCGTTGTTAAAGATAATCATATCGTAACCCTCGGGTACGGTGTATGAATAACGACCGTCGGCGAGTTTTTCCATAGGTAATCCCGGCCACTCGTTAGGAGCGCCCTCTTCACCGTCTTTCCAGTAGTAGATATTTACCGTGTTCCAGTTAACATCGTTGTTAAAGTAAACCTTACTACCCTGTTTTTGAGGTTCGGTTGTAGGAGCGGCTGTGGTCGGAGCTGCTGTCGCGGGAGCCTGCGTCGGAGTTACCGAGCCTCCGCCGTATTTCTGACCGACTCTGCCTGTACCAGTTAAATTAGCGAGATATTTCTGGATAATAGTAGCGTCCTTAACGTTGATTACATTATCAGAATTTACATCAGCTTTAGCGAGGTTGTTGCTTGTTAAGACATTGAGCTTAGCGATATGCTTCTGAATAGCTGTAGCGTCTTTAACGGAGATTATGTTATCGCTGTTTACGTCTCCGTAGATACCCGAACCGCTGGGAGCAGGAGTTGTGGATTTAGCGGTAGTGGGCTGAGGAGCGGCTGTGGGAGTTACGGGTTTAGCGTAGTTATTCCAACCGCCGTTCTGGAGAATTTTTGATTCACCCTTATTAATCTCGTGTCCGGCGCCCGAGTCACTCTGGTCACTACCGTTGTTGCTGAAGATAACGTGGGCTGTATCCCAGCTCTCGTCGATAGCGTAGCCCCAAAGCGTGTCGCTTATCTTAGTCATAGCTGCTCCGGGCCATTCGCCGTTGTTCGGAGAACCGTCGCCCTGATACGCGTAAACGTAAACTGTGGGCCAGTTAGTAGACGAGTTATCATAATAAACGGTTGTACTACCACTTATTGTCGGTTGTTTCTTTTTAGTGAACACGTAATTTGCTGTAACGGTTTTACCGTCAGTACCTACACCCTTCAGGGTTAGAGTTACACTCTGATCGTCAGCCATATCAGCGCCGATTGTGATAGTCTGGCCGTTTGTAAAGGAAACGGCTGAACCTGAACCGAGGGTGTATGTCTGAGATTTTGTATTAGCCGCGTTAAGGGTAATTTTAGTTGTACCGAAGAACGAACCGCCCTGGTTTGAGCCGTTATAATCAATAGATACTGAAGGGCCCGCGGGAGCGGCGTTATATACAACAGCTATTCCCGATGAACCGACGTTACCGCTGATTTTTCCGTTAGATACGGTAAAGTTCGCGCCTGAAACAGCGTCTTTATATGTACCGTTCTGCATTTTATGAGCGGTTAAATTGACCTGACCGCTTCCGTTCATTTTAGAAATTACAACACCTGTTGTTCCGCGCTCGTTATAAGCTACGTCACCCTCGGAGGAGAGATACTCTCCCTCGCCGTCAAAATAGTTCTTAAACTTATTTACAGCCGCAACCGCCGCGGACTTCCATGTTGTATCGGAGCTTGCGTCGCCCATATTAGCCGCGGGACGCGCAAAGAACAGAGCGGAGGCGTTAGCTCTTGAGCCGACCATTGCCCAGGTTCTTATAATCTTATCGTTAGAGATATACTTAGTGTTCTTGATACCTTCGGAGCCTGATTCACCCATATATGTATCGTGAGACTCAGCCCAAAGTACAGCTTTATCGGCTGTGCCGCCCTTTTTAAAAGCGGAGCTTGCCGCGCCTGAGGCGTTACCGTTGTTCACGGCGTTAAGTACAGCGTCACCGGTCTGGTTATCGGTAATGCTCATATATCTGGTATAGTTACTTACATTCGTTCCGGCGCCGTTAAGAATCTCGCCGTAGAAATAAGCGTCGCTTTTCTTAGCTGTAGCCGCGCCGAGAACATTCGGCCAGAAATCACTTCCGCCATCCTCGCCGGGAAGCTCGATATGCTTAGCAGCATCGAAACGGAATCCGTCTACGCCCTGATTAATACAGTCAACAAGGAAGTTTTTAAACTTATTCTGGATATCGGAATGGCCTGTGTTAAGGTCAGGCATACCGATATGTCCGTGAGTAATTGAGTAACGGCTTCCGTCGTTAGCCCAATCGGTTTCGCTGTGGTAGTAATCGTTGCGTTTAAGCTCGCTGTCAACAGAGTCGTTAACGTTCCATGCTCCGCCGCCGTCGCTCTTATTAGCGACGTGGTTAGCTACTACGTCGACGATAACTTTTATGTTGTATTTATCGGCTTCGGTACAAAGCGCCTTAAGATCCGATTTACCACCGAGCCACGTCTGGTTGCTTTCGGATATTCTTATGCCTAAAGGCTGATACAACTTCCACCACTGACCGCTCTGGTCACGATAATTCGCGCTGTAGTCCTTCGCGGGCTGAACAGGTGAAGTCTGTACAGCGGTATAACCCGCGTCTTTTATAGCCTTTAAGTTGTTCTTAATCGCGGTGTACGACCAGTCGAAGCAGTGCAGAATCGCTGAACCCTGGATTTTCTTTAAAGGTTCGGTACTGCCCTTAGAAGCAACGGCTTTTTCGGTATCAACCGCAACTGAAGTAAAGCTGCTTGTAATAAAACAGGTTAGCACCATACAAGCCGCTAAAATAAAACACGTTAATTTCTTCTTCAAAACTTTCACTCCTAAATCACCTATATTAAACTACGGAATCACCCGTTATTTAATTTTAAGTTTAACAGTTTTATTAACTGTTTTAGATTTGTAGTTCGCGTTACCTTTAGCGACTACTTTAATCTTAATTTTATAAGTCTTTTTAGCGTATTTACCCTTTTTAATTGTTATATTACCGTTTTTCTTTACGGTGATTTTCTTATAAATCTTAGATGTAGTACC
>JAHKZS010000160.1 GCA_020626545.1 bacterium | reverse complement strand
CAGTTACAAAAAAGTAATTCCCGGCTAAAAAGCCGGGAACAATAGTCATTTTAAGTTAAGCGCTTGCGTTAAGACGCTTTGCGAGATTTGACTTGCTTCTTGCTGCCTTATTCTTATGAAGAATACCCTTAGCCGCGGCCTGATCAATCTTCTTAACAGCAAAGCTAACTGCTTCAGCTTTATTATCGGCGTTACTCTCAATAGCAACATAAGCTTTCTTTATAGCAGTTTTAAGAGCGGACTTAGTGTCCTTGTTGCGAGCTGTCTTTGTAGCAATTACCTTAACGCGCTTTTTAGCTGATTTAATGTTAGGCATTGTCGCACCTCCTTAAAAATTTAAAATCCTTTATTAGTCACGTACATAGTATAATACCATTATAAATCGTAAATTGCAAGTCTTTTTTTAAAAAAAGTTAGTTTTTTCGTAAATTTTTCGCTATTCTTTAGAATTCTTCTTGATTATAACATAAATTATAACTACAACAGCCAGAAAAACTACGCATATTCCCCTGAAAATCCAGTTATATATTCCCGCGAACAGATTTACGGCGATTAAATCGTTTACCAGATACCACGTAAACATAAAAACAAAAAATCCGCCCAATATATATAGTATAGGGCTGATTCTGCGCGCGGAAAGTATGCAGTAAAGCGCGAGTCCGCCCCAGAGTACCAGGTACATTATATCTAAAATCTGCATTTTATTCACCTTCTCCCAAGTATTATAGAAGTAAATCGCCTTAAAGTCAACATAAATTAAAAGGTTTTTCCGCTTAAAAACGGCTTAAAATGACAGTTTTGTGAAAACGAGGAAAAATTTTAATGAATAGTATTGACTTTTTCTGACTTTAGTGCTAAATTAATAACTGTAAGAATTAGCACTCGCAAGACGAGAGTGCTAATTCCTGAAAAATAACAGTAAATCATTATAGTCGAGGAAAACAAAATGACAATTGCTCCACGAAAACAAAAAATCCTCGCTGCTGTAATTGAGAACTATATCGCCTGCGGCGAGCCGATAGGATCAAAAGCGCTTATGAACGAGGAAGGGCTTAACGTAAGCTCCGCTACTATACGTAACGAGCTTGCCGACCTTACCGAGAAAGGTTTTCTTGTTCAACCGCACACCTCGGCGGGACGTGTTCCTACCGAGCTCGGATACCGATACTACGTTGATAATATCTTAAAGATTAAGGAACCTGAGGACAGAGTTAAGCGCTATATCGAAAGCCGGTTGCAAAGCTCCTGCGACGCTCCCGAACATATACTGAAAACCTCGGGAGAGATTCTTTCAGAGCTTCTCGCGACTGTGGCGATAGCTACTACTCCGCCGGGAGAAAACGCCCGCGTTCATCGTATTAAGTTTGTACAGACAGGGCGGTTCACTTCGATGCTGGTGCTTATAACCTCGTCGGGAATGGTAAAAAGCCGACTATTCAGGTGCGACTTCGATATAACGCCCGAAATGCTTAACGTGTTCGACCGCTCGCTTAACGAGGCGCTCGCGGGCAGACCTCTAAGCTCGGTTAACCAGCCGTTCGCCCAGACATTCGCGGCGTCGTTCGGAGAGCTGGGACTTCTGATGCCTGATATGCTGATGGCGGTTATGGATGCCTGCGCGGAGGCTTCGGGAATGAATGTATACACTTCGGGAAGTACGAGGCTGCTCTACCAAAGCGAGCTGGATTTAAACTCCGCGAGAAGTATTCTCGAGTTTTTAGGCGACAACAGCGAGTGCGAAAAGTTGCTTGGTAATGTGCCTGACGGCACTAACATATATATAGGCAGAGAAAATCCCTCGCCGCTGTTAAGGCGCAGTTCCTTAATAAGCGCAAGGTATAATATTGAAAACCAACCTGCCGGTACGCTTGCTCTTATCGGTTCGATACGAACCGACTACAAAAAGGCGATTTCCATTCTCGAATTTACCGCGAAAACCGTCTCAGAGTTAATAAGCGAATTAGTGAGAAAGGGATGATGAAAATGGCTGAAGAAAAGACTAAGAAAACCGAAGAAGCTGTAGAAGAAACAGCGGAAGAAAAAACAGCCGAAAAGAAAGCGGATAAAAAGAAAACCAAGAAGAATAAATCCGCGGAAAAAATCGAAAAGCTCGAAAAAGAGCTCGCCGAGGAAAAGGATAAGCGTATGAGGCTTGCCGCCGAGTACGACAACTATCGTAAGCGTACTTCCGCCGAAAAGCTCGGCATCTACGACGACGCTACCGCTAAGGCGGTCGAGGAAATTTTACCCGTAGCCGACAGCCTTACAATGGCTACTCAGAATATGGAAGATATCCCCGAGGAGTTCAAAAAAGGACTCGAGCTTGTAACAAGCCAGCTCAAAGCTTCGCTCGATAAATTAAAGGTCGAGGCGTTTTGCGAGGTGGGCGACGATTTCGACCCGAATCTTCACAACGCTGTCGCTAAAATCGAGAGCGAGGATTTCGAGGAAAACAAAGTTTCCGCGGTATTCCAGAAAGGATATAAAATCGGAGATAAAATTATAAGACACGCTATGGTACAGGTTGCTAACTGCGACTGATTAATAGAATACAATATTTTTTAGAAAATTTACGGAGGTAATTATTATGGCAAAAACAATAGGTATAGACTTAGGTACAACTAATTCATGTGTAGCGGTAATCGAAGGCGGCGAGCCTGTCGTAATCGCTAACGCGGAAGGCGCGAGAACTACTCCTTCCGTAGTAGCTTTCTCTAAGGACGGAGAGAGAATGGTAGGTCAGGTCGCTAAGCGCCAGGCTATCACAAACCCTGACAAAACAGTTTCTTCTATTAAGAGAGAAATGGGTAGTTCTTATAAGGTTAATATCGACGGAAAGAACTTTACTCCCCAGGAGATTTCCGCAATGATTCTTCAGAAGTTAAAGGCTGACGCCGAAGCTTATCTCGGCGAAACAGTAACTCAGGCCGTTATCACAGTTCCCGCGTACTTCACAGACGCTCAGCGTCAGGCTACTAAGGATGCCGGTAAAATCGCCGGTCTCGATGTTAAGCGTATTATCAACGAGCCTACAGCGGCGGCGTTATCTTACGGCGTCGATAAAGAAAACGACCAGAAGGTTATGGTTTACGACCTCGGCGGCGGTACTTTCGATGTAAGTATTATCGAAATGGGAGACGGCGTTCAGGAAGTTTTAGCTACCGCTGGTAATAACCGTCTCGGCGGCGACGACTTCGATAAGAGAATCATCGACTGGATGGTTTCCGAATTTAAGACATCCGACGGAGTAGATTTAAGCTCCGATAAAATGGCTATGCAGAGATTAAAGGACGCTGCTGAAAAAGCTAAGATTGAGCTTTCGGGCGTAACTCAGGCGGCTATCAACCTTCCTTTTATTACCGCTGACGCTACAGGTCCTAAGCATATGGATTTAACATTAACAAGAGCTAAGTTTGACGAGCTCACAGCTGACCTCGTAGAAGCTACTATGGGTCCTGTTCGCTCCGCTCTTTCCGACTCAGGTTTACAGATCGGCGAAATTGATAAGGTTCTTATGGTCGGCGGTTCCTCAAGAATCCCCGCTGTACAGGAAGCTGTTAAGAAGCTCATCGGTAAAGATCCCTTTAAGGGTATTAACCCCGATGAATGTGTTGCAATCGGCGCCGCTATCCAGGCGGGCGTACTCGGCGGCGAAGTTGACGGACTTCTCCTCCTCGACGTTACTCCTCTTTCACTCGGTGTTGAAACTATGGGCGGCGTAATGACAAAGATTATCGACAGAAATACTACTATCCCGACTAAGAAGAGCCAGATTTTCTCGACCGCGGCTGATAATCAGACACAGGTTGAAATCAACGTTCTCCAGGGTGAGCGTGAATTCGCGAGAGATAATAAACAGCTCGGACTTTTCGCTCTTACAGGTATCGCTCCCGCTATGAGAGGCGTTCCTCAGATTGAGGTTACTTTCGATATTGACGCTAACGGTATCGTTAACGTAAGCGCTAAGGATCTCGGCACAGGCAGAGAGCAGGCTATCACAATTTCTTCCTCATCGAATATGAGCAAGGAAGATATCGATAAGGCTGTTAAGGAAGCTGAGCAGTTCGCGGCTGAGGATAAAAAGCGCAGAGAAGAAATCGACGCTAAGAACGAAGCCGAGAATATGGTTTACCAGGCTGAGAAGCTTGTTAATGAGAACGGCGACAAGCTCGATCCCGCTGATAAGGATACAATTTCTTCTAAGACAGCGGCTTTAAAGGACGCTATCTCCAAGAATGACAAGTCCTTAATTGACACAGCTAAAGAGGATTTACAGAAATCTCTCTACGATGTAAGCGCTAAGCTTTACCAGCAGGCTAATCCTCAGGGCGCTCCCGGAGCACAGCCCGGCGCTGAACAGCCTCAGGGCAACCCCGGCGGAGCTGATAACGTTTATGACGCTGATTTTACAGACGTTGACGACGAAAACAAATAATATAAATTACAGTCCGAAGTGGTGCGGGGATACCCGCGCCGCTTTGGGCGCTGTAAGAGTTAAAAGTTAAGGGCTAAACCTGTTTTAACTTTTACCTCTTAACTCTTATATGAAGCGAGGAGATTTTATGGCTGATAAAAGAGATTATTACGAAGTCCTTGGTGTAGAAAAAGGCGCTTCGGAAGATGAGATAAAAAAAGCGTATAGAAAAAACGCAAAAAAATACCATCCGGATCTTCACCCCGGCGATAAAGCGGCCGAGGAAAAGTTCAAGGAGATTAACGAAGCGTACGAGGTTCTCTCAGACGAAGGAAAGCGCGCGCGTTATGATCAGTACGGTCACGCCGGCGTAGACCCTAATTTCGGCGGCGGAGGCGGAAGCCCCTTCGGACAGGATATGGATATCGGAGATATCTTTAACAGCTTTTTCGGCGGATTCGGCGGATTCGGCGGAAATCGCCGAAGTAACCCCAACGCTCCCAGACGCGGAAATGATGTTGAAACCCAGCTTGTTATTACTTTTGAGGAAGCGGCTAAGGGCTGTAAAAAAACAATTTCCTATAATAATATAGTGACTTGCGAGGACTGTCACGGCACAGGCGCTCAAAAGGGAACTAAAGCAACAACCTGTTCGGCTTGTTCGGGTACGGGCAGGGTTACGGTAAGCCAGCGTTCGCCTTTCGGCGTAGTGCAGACTCAGCGCGCCTGCGATGCTTGTCACGGAAAGGGTAAAATTATTTCTTCTCCCTGTCATACCTGTAACGGTAACGGCAGAGTCAGAAAGGCGCGTAAAATTGACGTAACTATTCCCGCGGGAGTTTCAGATGAGCAGATTCTTAACGTAAGCGGACAGGGTAACAGCGGTATCAACGGCGGCCCTTCGGGCGATTTACACGTATTTATCAATATCAAAGCTCACGAAATTTTTGAGCGCAGAGGCGACGATGTTTGGTGCGAGATGCCGATTACCGTGGCGCAGGCTATGCTCGGTTCGGAGGTTGTTGTACCTACTCTCGATGGAAAGGTAAGCTATTCCGTACATGAGGGAACTCAGCCGGGCGACGTGTTTAAGCTTAAAGGAAAGGGTATTCCTCATCTTAACGGACGCGGCAGAGGCGATCAGTATGTGAGAATGAATATCGAAATTCCGAGAAACCTCAGTTCTAAACAGAAAAAAGCGGTTAAGGATTTTGACGGAGCTTTGACAGATAAAAACTACGCTAAACAGCGCACTTTCCGTGAAAAACTGAAGAAAATGTTCGGCGAATAAATTTTGAACGCCGGTATAGGTCTTGTATTATCCGGTTTTTTCATTTATAATATAATAGTAACTTTTTGAATAGAGCTGATAAAATGGCACAATGGACAGAAATTAAAATTTCTATTGATACAAAAGATATAGACCGCGCGGGCGATATTGCCAATATGGTAGTTCCTTACGGAATATATATTGAGGATTATTCCGAGCTTGAGGACGAGGTTATGAATATAGCTCATATTGACCTTATCGACGAGGATTTACTCGCGAAAGACCGTTCAAAAGCGTTTATACATATTTACCTCGAGCCCGATGTAAATCCCGCGGAAGCGTTATCGTTCCTTTCGGAAAGATATACTGCCGAGGGTATTTCTCATACGCTCGATACAGCCTCCGCTATGGAGGAAGATTGGCGTAATAATTGGAAAAAGTATTTTAACCCGACTCCCGTCGGAAAAAAGATTCTTATCCGCCCGACTTGGCGTGATGATTTTGACGCCGAGGGAAGAACGGTTTTAAACCTTGATCCCGGGCTTGCTTTCGGAACAGGTAACCACGAAACCACGAGAATCTGTCTTGAGTGTATAGAAAATTATGTTAAAGAAGGATGTTCGGTTCTCGACGTAGGCTGCGGCAGCGGAATACTCGCTATCGCTTCGCTGCTTTTAGGAGCGGGAAAAGCTGTCGGCGTCGATATAGACGAGGTTGCGGTAAGAACCGCGGTTGAAAACGCCGAGCTTAATAAAGTTGACGGAAAATTTACCGCGATTTGCGGAGATTTAACTGATAAAGTAAGCGGAAAGTACGATATTGTAGTCGCTAATATCGTTGCCGACGCGATTATAAGCTTGTCCGCGGGAGTGAAAGATTTTATGAATCCCGACTCCGTATACATCACGAGCGGTATTATAGATACACGTGCCGATGAGGTAAAGGAATGTCTGGAGAAAGATTTTAATATAGTAGAACGTTACGAAAAAAACGGCTGGGTATGTTTTGCCGCTAAATTAAAGTAATTAAAATTCATATTAATGAATTTGATTTTCGCCTTGTCTGCCCACGGGCAAGGATGTTATAGATTATTATGTGGGCAGAAAGGCTTTGGGTTAAATGAAAAAGAATAGTTCATCTCACGAGAAAGTAAATCTGTTTTTCTCAGCATTTTTGATTATCGCGTATGTAATATGCGGATACTTCTTTGTAAGTTTTGCAGGAACTCAGTCTGAACCGATTAAGAGTATCGTTATGACGGCTGTTTTCGCGATATTCGGTTTGCTTGTTTTTTACGCTACTCGTGTGGGAGAGAAGAAAATCGTTAAGCGTTTTAGCTTGGGAACATTACTGTTGCTTGATATTCCCGCTTTATTTATTGTTTTAGCTTTATTTATCGAGGGCTTTCCTTTCCATGAGGCTATCGCCGCTACGGGCAACGGCGCTGTCGGTTTAATGGCTGCTGTAGCTTTAGGCTACGGACTTCCGTATACATTTATCAGCGGATTCGAAACCGCAAGCGAAGAAGACCTTAATAAAACAGAGGAAAAAGCTGATACCGATGAAGTTCTTGAAGGAGGCTTAGAGGCGGATTTGAAAGACGTTCAGTCTGACGAAGAAGCTCCCGAGACCGCCGAGGCAGAAGAAGCTGTCGAGGAAATTGTTGTCGAGGGTACAGCGGAAGATAATACTGAAGAATAAACAAAAATCGGTTAACGGGGGCGCGTGTTGAGAGCGCCCCCGTTTGTTGTAAAATATTTTCCATCATACCGAGAATATATACAAAACCCGTGGCTTCCGAGGATGAGTTTTTTATACACTTTATCCTGGGTAAAACGCTTGACAAAACACCCTCTTGGGAGTAAAATTACAATTGGTGAAGTACCATATTGGAATGGTATATGTATTTAATAAAAAGCAAGCTGTCCCGCGTCCGAATATGGTGTTCGCGGGAAGAAAGGTAAAGGTGAAGTTATGGCGCGTAATAAAGGTTATAACGATTATGAAACACAGGAATTTAACGTAAAGAGAAGAAATAAAAGACAATATGATGATTACGGTGATGGATACGGCAAAAAGAACGAGCCGTTTGTAGAAGATTTATACGAGGATTCGTCCGACGATCTCTACAGCTATTCCGACGATTACCGTGATTCATTATATCCGAATAAAAACAGAACTAAGATTGCTGTAATTGTAACTGTTGTTGTAGCAATTATAATAATAGGTCTTATTACTGTTTTAGCAACAAGAGGCTGTTCTTCGAGCGCTCCTGTTGCCGCGTCTGAATCTACCGCTGCTCTCACTACTTATGACGACGAGGAATTCGACGAGGAATTAACCACGGCTTCCGCCGCTCAGTTTACTACAAGAGCCGCCGTTGATTATGACGACGAGGATGACGAAGACTACGACGATGAAGATTATGATGATGAGGATGAGGACGAAGATTATGAACAGGAAGCTACAGAAGCTCCCGTAAGAAGAAGCTCCGCCGTAACCCCGACCAAATCAGCTACCAAAGCTACCACAAAGGCTACAAAGGCTGCAACCAAGGCGACTAAAGCTGCCACAAAGGCTACCAAGGCAACCACCAAAGCAACAAAAGCCACGAAAGCTACTAAGGCGGTTGATGACGACAAGATGATTGAAGACTAACTTGATTATATTCTTTATACCGGAAGGTGATAACTATGACAGATAAAAGAAGATGTCCTAATTGCGGAGCGTATCTTTCCGCTAGCGATAAGGAATGCTATGTTTGCGGAGAAGTTTTACAACCCGCGGACAAACCCGCGAAATCTTCAGGAAAAACATACACTCCCGCTGCAACTGAACCACAAAAGGACAAAGATTTTGTTATGCCTGTAGACCATGATGAAGTAAGCGATACTCCTTTCGAGGAGCGTAAACCTTATACCGACAATGATTTTGTTCAGCCTGATTATAACGATAATTACGAGGATGATCCTTTCGATGATAAGGATGACGACCGGTATTATTACGACGAAGAAGATTATAGTTCGGATCTTAAAAATAAGAATAAAAGGCTGGCGCTTATTTGCGGTATAGTCGGTGGTGTCGCGATAATTATAGCGGCTATAGTAGGCGTGTGTTTCATGACCGGTGTGTTCGGTTCGAGCGATAAAGGCGACGAGATAACCGTATATTTCGATAAACCGTCTGTAAATATAAATATTATGGACGATAACGGCGTTGTGTATAACTGGGGCGCTGACGTAAGCGTAAGTTATAAGCACGGCGGTAAGGATGAAGAAACGAGCGCGGTTCCGTGCGCTGAGTACGATAATATGTGGAAGTGTAAAATTCCCGCGGACGCTACGGATTTGTACTTTTCCCAGACTACAGGAGAGAGTATCCGTACCGTAAACGCTAAGGTTATAGAAAATGACAGGGTTTACTACGTTACAGATATTCTTCTTAACGCGGATGACCAGCTCCCGATGTCGAGCTGCGCGCTCAGTAAGTTTAAAAATCTGGGAGTTAACGCTGTTAAGGAAACCGAAGCTACTAAGCCCAAGCCGACAACAGCTCCTCCTACAGAAGCCGCTCCTACAGAAGAAGAAACCGAGGAGGAGACTGAGCCTCCTACAGAGAAGCCGACCGAAGCTCTCGCTAATCCTTATAATGTAAGCCTGCCTGACTCCTGGGCGAGCGGTACTACCCAGAGCGATAACGGCAACTGTATTACGTATTACGAAAAGTACAACTACAAAAACTACGGAAGCGGAATGTTGCTTTCTATCTATACATTTAAAGCGGGCGACAATTCCTACGGCGACTTAAACGCTAAAAAGATTTTAACCGCCTCCGACGGAAGTAAAATCGTAATCGTTACTCCGAGCGACGTTGAGTGCGACGACAGCGACGAAAAGGCGATTAAGAAATATACCGACCTCCAGAGCCAGACCAACCAGGTTATTTCTTCAATCTCAGCGAACTGATAAATTTATAATTAAAGGAATGATAAAAAATGGGATGCGATAATAATTGCTCCTCTTGTTCACAGAACTGCTCAGATAGAACCGCTCCGCAGGATTTGCGTGAGAGCTTAAATCAGTTTAGTTCCGTAAAAAAAGTAATCGGCGTTATTTCGGGAAAAGGCGGAGTCGGTAAAAGTTTAGTAACCTCCGCTTTAGCCGTAACGATGAACCGCCGAGGTAAAAAAACCGCTATTCTAGACGCGGATATTACCGGCCCGTCTATTCCTAAGGCGTTTAATATCCACACACGCGCTAAGGGAAATGATAACGGTATTTATCCCGAAACTTCCGAAACAGGCATCGACGTTATGTCGATTAACCTGCTTCTCGAGAACGAAACCGACCCTGTAATCTGGCGCGGCGCTATGATTTCGGGTACAGTAAAACAGTTCTGGACAGATGTAATCTGGGCTAACGAGGACTATATGTTTGTAGATATGCCTCCCGGAACAGGCGACGTAGCTCTTACAGTTTTCCAGAGTATACCCGTGGATGGAATTATTATTGTTACTTCTCCGCAGGATCTGGTTTCTATGATTGTCGCTAAGGCGGTAAAAATGGCGCAGATGATGAACGTTCCGATTCTCGGAATTGTTGAGAATATGAGCTATTTTATGTGTTCCGAATGCGGTAAAAAACATAGTATTTTCGGCGACAGCAAGATTGAGGAAATCGCCGCCGAGTATAAAACAAAGGTACTCGCTAAGTTACCGATTGACCCTGAACTCGCAAGCTCTGTAGATAACGGAACTATCGAGAATTTCGAGGGAGATTACCTCAGCGAAGCCGCTTATATTATCGAACAGGAACTAAATAGTTGACTTAAAGTCGGGAACAGTAATTTTCTATGTTCCCGGCTTTTTACTCTATATAAGAAATACACTGCCCGGCGCGGATATAAAAAAACATTGACGGAAAGAATTAAAAGTAATATACTAATAGAGTGTAAATTAATAGAGTATAAATTGTTAAAACGGAGGAATAAAAATGCCTTTTATTAATGTAAAAACTTCAGCTAAACTCAGCGAACAGACTAAACTCGAAATCGAAAATCGTTTAACCGAGTCTATAACCTTGCTTCCCGGTAAAACCTCGAACTATTTTATGTGCGCGGTTGAGGACAATATCAGTATGATGTTCCACGGCGATAAACAGCCGACAGCCTTTGTTGAGGTTAAAATTTTCGGAAAATCAACCCGTGAAGCTTATACTAATTTGACTGCGAAAATTTGCGATATACTCGAGGATTGCGCGGGAGTCGCTCCCGAATTTTGCTACGTAAAGTTTGAGGAAGTCGAAAACTGGGGATTTAATAAAAGGATGTTTTAAATATGAAAAGCTATCGTAAAGAATTATGGTTTAATGTGCCTAAACGCCGCCAGATTGTAAGGATAACAGAAGATGTCCAAAAAGCTATCGACGAAAGCGGTGTAAAAGAGGGTTTAGTCCTAGTAAACGCTATGAATATAACCGCGTCGGTTTTTATTAACGACGACGAAAGCGGGCTTCACCGCGACTACGAACGCTGGCTCGAAAAGCTCGCTCCCGAAAAGCCTTACAGTCAGTACGACCATAACGGCTTCGAGGATAACGCCGACGCCCATCTTAAACGTACTGTTATGGGCAGAGAGGTTGTCTGCGCTATAACAGACGGACGACTCGACTTCGGTACTTGGGAACAGATTTTTTACTATGAGCTCGACGGAAAAAGAGATAAACACGTGCTGATAAAAATAATCGGCGAATAGGGGTAATGTATATGAATATAGCAGTAATTACAGGCGGACTCAGTACCGAGAGAGATGTCGCGATTTCCTCGGGAAATAAGATAAAGAACGCCTTAAGAGAAAAAGGTCATAACGTAGTTTTTATTGACGTTTTTTTAGGATGGGAAGAAGAATGTAATCCAAAAGAACTTTTTGAGAACAACGCGGATCTCGTGACCTTTAACGGTGTCGGCGATAAAGAACCCGACTTGGAAGAAGTAAAGGCTATGAGAAAGGATAAGAGCGATTGTTTCCTCGGCAAAAACGTTGTTGAAATCTGCCGATACGCCGATATAACCTTCTTCGCGGTTCACGGCGGCGAGGGTGAAAACGGACAGCTCCAGGCGGCTTTTGATATACTCGGAATTAAGTACACTGGCGCTGATTATCTTTCGGCGGCGCTCGCTATGGATAAGGGTATTACTAAATCGCTTTTCGATATGCACAAGGTCTTGAATCCCAAGGGCGAGATTTTTAAACAGGACGAAGATTATAATAGCTGGGATGTTTTCCCTTGCGTTATTAAGCCGTGTTCGGGCGGCAGCAGTGTCGGAATCTCTAAGGCGAATAACCGTGAGGAGTTTAACGCGGCTGTTAAGGACGCGTTCAGATACGAGGATGAGATTGTAATCGAGCAGTTCGTAACGGGACGTGAATTTTCTGTAGGCGTTTTGGGCGATAAGGTTTTACCTCCGATTGAGATTATCCCGACTACGGGTTTTTACGATTATAAAGCTAAGTACCAGGCGGGGCTTACTATCGAGGAATGTCCGGCTAAGATTACCGAAGCTGAGGATAAGGCGCTTAGAGAATGTGCCTTTAACGCGTACAGAGCGCTGTGTCTTGAGGCATACGCTCGTATGGATTTTATTCTCGATGAAAACGGCGACGCATACTGCCTCGAGGCTAATACCCTCCCGGGTATGACGCCGACAAGCCTTCTTCCTCAGGAAGCGGCGGCTGTGGGTATAAGCTATCCCGATTTATGCGAAAAAATTGTTGAATTATCTTTGGATAAATACAGGTGATTATGAAACATTTTACTCTTGAACAGATCGCCGAAGCTTGCGGCGGAAAATATATAGGCGATGAAAGTTTAAAAAATACCGCTGTATCCTCTATTGAGAGGGACAGCCGTAATATAAAGGAGAACTCTCTATTTTTGGCGATAAAAGGCGCGCGGGTTGACGGCCACGATTTTATCGAAAAATGCTATGAGAGCGGAGCGGTATGCGCGCTTTGCGAGAAAGCTCCCGAAAACGCTTCCAAGCCCTACATACTTGTGGACGATACCTTAAAAGCGGTTAAGAAAATCGCTAAGGCTTACCGTGAGTTGTTCGATATTCCGATTGTCGGAATAAGCGGAAGTGTCGGTAAAACCTCGACCAAAGAGATGATTTCCTCCGTATTGGCTCAGAAATTTAATATCCATAAAACCCAGGGCAACCTCAACAACGAGCTCGGTGTTCCGCTTACTTTATTCGGAATGGACGACGATACCGAGGCGGCTGTTGTCGAGATGGGAATTTCGGACTTTGGAGAAATGCAGAGAATCTCCGAAATGGTACAGCCGACTATCGAAGTAATTACAATAATCGGAGAATGCCACCTCGAAAATCTCGGCGACCGCGACGGCGTGTTTAAGGCTAAAACCGAGATGTTCGATAATCTTCGTGAAGGCGGAGTTGTAGTTTTAAACGGCGACGACGATAAGCTCAATAAGGTTAAAGAGGTTAAGGGAAAGGCTCCGATTTTCTACGGAATGAATGACGAAGAATACCGTGCCGAGAATATTAAAAATAACGGAGTTCTCGGCGTAGACGCGGACTTAATTTTCGACGGAAAGCGTCTCGGCGTAACTATCCCCGCAATCGGAACATATATGGTCGCTAACGCTTTAGCCGCGGCTGCCGTAGGCGTTCAGCTCGGACTTACCGACGACGAGATTAAGGCGGGTATCTCCGCTTATAAAACTGTCGGAAGCCGCGCTAATCTCATTGATACCGGGAAAATTAAAATAATCGACGACTGCTATAACGCTAACCCAACTTCCGTAAAGGCGTCTATCGATACGCTTATGAACTTCGACGGACGAAAAGTCGCTGTGCTCGGCGATATGAAAGAGCTCGGCGAAAACGAACTCGCCCTGCATTTCGAGGTTGGCGAATACGCTAAAAAGTGCGATAAGGTAATCGCTATAGGTCCTCTCGCTATAGAACTCGCAAAGGGTTCGGACGGTATGTATTTTGAAACCAAAGAGGAGTTTATCGAAAAGCTCCCCGAAATTATACAGGACGGCGATGTTGTACTCGTTAAAGCGAGTCACAGTATGGCGTTTGAGAAAATCACCGAGGAGTTACATAAGCTATGAGTATAAAAGGCGCGGTTTTCGATATGGACGGCTTGATGTTCGATACCGAGAACCTGACTTATAAACTCCAGAGAGAAATCCTCGAAAAAGACGGCAGAGTTTTTACCGTCGAGGATTATAAAAATACTATCGGCAAACGCACCGCCGATTTGCCCGTGTTTTTTAACAAGCTTTACGGCGATAAATTTGATTACGATAAATTCAGACAGAGTTGCCGCGTATCTTTTACCGACTATACCGATAAACACGGCGTTCCCATTAAGGACGGACTGTTTGAGCTTCTTGACGAATGTAAGGCTAAAGGTATAAGAATCGCGCTCTCAACCTCGACTACCCGAAAAAGCGCCGAGCGAACTTTAAAAATCGCCGAGGTTTACGACTATTTCGACGAGCTCGTGTGCGCTGAGGACGTCGAAAAAGGAAAGCCGGATCCCGAGCCGTTTTTAAAGGCGGCTGAAAAGCTCGGTTTAAAGCCGTCGGAGTGTATGGCGCTCGAGGACAGCTTTAACGGAATAAAATCCGCTTATTTCGCGGGGATGAAAACCGTTATGATACCCGATATGATAGAGCCGACGGACGAAATCCGCGGTATGTGTGATTGCGTTTTGAGTTCGCTTGGCGAAGTGAAATTATAAAATAAGACCTAAATCTGTTAAAAGCGGATTTAGGTCTTTTCTTTTCGGCGGGGTAAAAATACTTTTTAAAAATAAAATATTAAAACCTAACAATCTCATAGGTTTTGTTACTCAAATGAATGTACAAAATGACGAAAATTTTTGAAATAAAGTATTGATAAATCCTCGATGATATGTTAGAATAAAACTACTAATGTGGGGTAGCTTGAGGTTATCTCAGATGAACGTACATTATAAATAATTGAAGGGAGTTGAATTTATGGCAAGAGTGGCCGGAATTTTAATGCCGATTACATCGCTTCCGTCGCCTTACGGTATCGGTACAATCGGTAAAGAAGCGAGAGAGTTTGCGGACTTCTTGGCTCAGGCGGGTCAGAAAATCTGGCAGATTTTACCCGCGGGCCCGACGAGCTACGGCGATTCTCCGTACCAGTCTTTCTCGACCTACGCGGGAAACCCGTATCTTATCGATCTTGATACGCTGGTTGAGGAGGAGCTTATCTCTAAGGAACAGCTCGACGCTATTGATTGGGGAGATAATCCCAACGAGGTTGATTACGAAAAAATCTACAACAATCGTTTCGTAGTTCTGAAAAAGGCTTATGACACTTATATCGAGGATTATGAACTCGATGTATTCGAGGAATTCAAAAAGGATAATAAGCATTGGCTCGACGATTACGCTCTTTATATGGCGGTTAAAAAGCATTTCGATATGAACGCCTGGACCGAATGGCCCGACGAAGCTATTAAAATGCGCAAGCCTGCCGCTATAAGAAAGTATAAGAAAAAATTAAGCGAAGATATTGATTTCTGGAAATGGATTCAATTTAAATTCTATGAACAGTGGTACGATTTCCGTGAGTATGTAAATGATCTCGGAATCGAGATTTTAGGCGATATGCCGATTTACGTCGCTATGGACTCGGCCGATACATGGGCTAACCCCGATGTTTTCTGGCTCGACGAGAACAACGAGCCCGTATGCGTTGCGGGATGTCCTCCCGATTATTTCTCCGAAACAGGACAGCTTTGGGGTAATCCGCTTTACGATTGGGAGTACTTAAAGGAAACCGACTATGTATGGTGGTTTAACCGTATCGCGGCGGCGGCTAATCTCTACGATATTACGAGAATAGACCACTTCCGCGCGTTTAACGATTATTACGCTATTCCGTTCGGCGCCGAAAACGCTATCAACGGCGAATGGCTTGACGGACCCGGAATGGACTTTTTCGATAAAATGAAGGAAGCTATCGGAGATATTCCGATTGTAGCCGAGGACTTAGGCGATTTATCCGAAGGAGTTGAACAGCTCCTTAAGGACAGCGGATACCCGGGAATGAAGGTTCTCGAGTTCGCGTTCGACGGCGACGAAGAAAATGACTTCTTACCCTGCAACTACGAAAACTCAAACTGTGTTGTTTACACGGGAACCCACGATAACGATACCGTTATGGGCTGGTACAGCGAGGCTGAACCCGAGGAAATAGAGTGCGCTAAAGAGTACTGTAAGATGGGTAAGGACGAAGAATTTAACTGGGGCTTAATCCGTACGGCTTACGAATGTATAGCTGATTACGCGGTAATACAAATGCAGGATATACTCGGACTCGGAAGCGAAGCGAGAATGAACATCCCATCTACCCTAGGCGGTAACTGGGTATGGAGAATGGACGCTGACGCTCTTACGGACGAGCTTGCGCAAAGATTATATTGGATGTCCGATACATACGGACGAATGGAGGATTAACTATGGGTAATCTAATGGACGAACTGAAACTAACTTCACAGGCTCTCTACTGTGAGAAGCCTGAGAATCTTACTCCCGCTCAGCTTCACAACGCTCTCGGTAAAGTAGTACAGACCGAAATCGCTGACAACTGGGCTAAAAGTAAGAAAAAGCACGCTTCCGGTAGAAGAGCTTACTACTTCTCCGCGGAGTTCCTTATGGGACGTATGATGTACAACAACCTTTACTGCTTAGGCATCTTAGATGAAACTAAGGCTTTACTTAAGAAAAAGGGTATCGACATCAACGTATTCGAAGAAATCGACGACGCAGCGTTAGGTAACGGCGGTCTCGGAAGACTCGCGGCTTGTTATCTCGACTCAGCCGCTACTCAGGAAGTTCCGCTCGACGGCTATGGAATCCGTTATAAGTACGGTCTTTTTAAACAGCTTATCGAGAACGGTTACCAGGTAGAAACCGCTGACGATTGGCAGAGATTCGAAGATCCTTGGTGTATTCGCCGTGAGGATCAGGCTGTAGAAGTTGAGTTCAAGGGCCAGACTGTAAAGGCTGTTCCTTACGATATGGCTATTATCGGTTACGGCACTAAGAACATTAACACACTTCGTTTATGGCAGGCTGAAGCTGTAGAGGACTTCGATTTTACAGAGTTCAATAACTCACACTACAACAGCGCGGTTCAGGCCAAGAACGACGCCGAGAACATCTCCCGCGTTCTCTATCCTAACGATAACTCCAGAGAGGGTAAGGTATTAAGACTTAAGCAGCAGTATTTCTTCTGCTCGGCTTCTCTCCAGGATATTATGAGAAACTATAAGGCTAAGTACGGTAACGACTTCAGCCACTTCCACGAGGATTACGTATTCCAGCTCAACGATACTCATCCCGTATCGGCTATCCCCGAGCTCGTAAGACTTCTTATGAACGACGGAAAGACATTCGACGAGGCGTTCGAAATCGCTCGTAAGACCTGCTCCTACACTAACCACACTGTACTCGGAGAGGCTTTAGAGAAATGGCACGCCGATCTTATGATGGACGTAGTTCCCGAGATTTATCATATCATCTGCCTTATCGCTAATAAGCTCCAGGAAGAGCTCAACGCTATGGGCGTAAGCGAAGAAATGAAGGCTAATATGCGAATCGTTGACAACAACACTGTTCATATGGCTCGTCTTGCTACTTATGTAAGCACATATGTTAACGGCGTTGCTCAGATTCATACAGAAATCCTTAAACACGACGTTCTTAAAGAGTGGTATCAGGTATATCCCGAGCGCTTCCAGAACAAGACTAACGGTATTACTCAGAGAAGATGGCTCGGACTTTGTAACCCTGAGCTCTCCGAGTTCATTACCGAGAATGTCGGCAGCGAAGCTTGGCTCAAGGATTTATCCAAGCTCTCTAAGCTAAATAAGAAGATGGACGACGAAACTGTTAAGAAGTTCAACAAGATTAAAGCTAAGAAGAAGAAAGAGCTCGCGGCTTATATCAAGAAGATGGACGGTGTCGACGTTGATCCTACTATGATTTTTGACGTTCAGGTTAAACGTCTCCACGAGTATAAGAGACAGCTCATTAACGCTTTCTCGATTATGATGATTTACTTAAAGCTCAAGAACGGCGAGCTTAAAAACTGGAACCCGACCTGCTTTATCTTCGGCGCTAAGGCGGCTCCCGGTTACGCCCGCGCTAAGGCTATTATCAAGTACATCAACGAAATCGCTAACCTCGTAAACAACGATCCCGATACTAAGGATAAGTTACAGGTTGTTTACTGCTCTAACTATAACGTAAGCTACGCTGAGAAGATTGTTACCGCGGCTGATATCTCCGAGCAGACTTCGCTCGCCGGTACAGAGGCTTCAGGTACAGGTAATATGAAGTTTATGATAAACGGCGCGGTTACTCTCGGTACTTGGGACGGAGCTAATATCGAAATCGCTCAGGAAGCGGGTAAAGAGAACGAGTACATCTTCGGCGCTGAGGTTGACGAAATCGAGAAGATTAAGGACACTTATTCTTCACGTACAATCTATAACTCCGACCCCGAGATTAAGAAAGTTGTCGATACACTCGTTGACGGTACTGTAAGCGACGGAAACGCTCAGGGCGAGGGAAGCTTCGCCGAGCTCCATAAGGCTCTCCTTGACGGCGCTTCATGGCACGCTCCCGACCATTACTTCGTGCTTTACGATCTCAGAAGTTATGTTGACGCTAAGATTCAGGCTAACGCCGATTACTCCAAGAGAATTGAGTTCGGCAGAAAGTGCTTAATGAACGTAGCTAACGCCGGTAAGTTCAGCTCAGACAGAGCTATCCTCGAGTACGCTAAGGATCTCTGGCATGTTGACTACAGAGGCAAGAAGAAATAAGCGGATTATATAATCCAAAATCATAACAGAGCTGCCGCGTTTGCGGCAGCTCTTTTTTTTAAAGGCTCTATGTCAATAGTTGGGGTAAACCGAATAAAATAAAATAATGAGTAAAGACAAGCGATGGCTAAAAAGCTGTCGCTTGTTTGATGTTTAGTTGTTTGTAAGCAAACATATGAAGAATACGATTGCGAAATCTATTAAAATTCTGATAACCGTAAGCGTTACGTTTGAGGACTTTAATCTT
>JAHKZS010000159.1 GCA_020626545.1 bacterium | reverse complement strand
TCGATGACGCAGGGGGTCCACCCGTTCCCATACCGAACACGGAAGTTAAGCCCTGTAGTGCCGAAGATAGTTGGCTGGCGACGGCCTGTGAAAATAGTGAAATGCCAACATCCGATAGTGAGTATTCTTCTTTTTTATCCATACATAAATTTAGCCAATCGTTTCATTTGAAGCGATTGGCATTTTTGTTTTAACTATTATTCAGTTATTTGAGAAGAAAGGTTTCGCCTTGCGTAAATTACACGGCTGACCGTTACAAGTTTTTTTGTTTCATCAACGGTATAGAACAGCATATAATTCTTTACAAGAATTTTTCTATATTCATTTTTTAGCGGTCGAACTGGTGTAAAGACAGTATTTGAATAGGGGAATGTCTCTAACTTTTGCGCTGCCTCAACTATTTTCTCGACAGTATTGTATGCGGCAGACGGATTTTTGAGTTCATCTTTGATGTAGAGAGCAATCTCCGTCAAATCCTGTTTCGCTACGGGTAAAAATTCGACCTTATACATTCAGCTCACCTTTGATTGAGCTTAGAACATCTTTAGGAGAGAAACGTTCGTTGGTCAACTCGGCTTCTCTCTCGGCGGCTTGAAGCTTGAAATAAACCTCGCTCTCAAATTGCAGGTTCTCATACGCTTCCATGCTCAACACAACCATATCACCGAATCCGTTTTTTGTTAGGAAAACAGGCTGTGAGGTTTCGTGAACAGTTCTTGAAATATCTGCGAAATTGTTTCTTAAATCCGAAACGGGACGTATTGTTTTAGCCATAACGCCATCTCCTTTTTAGCATAATTATGCTAAATTTATTATACCAGGTGTAATATATAATGTCAATAAAAAGCTAATTGTTTCAGCTGTAGTGATTAACTTTTTAGGTTTAAACTCTAAGACCTTATATTTATTAATAATATATTGACAACACTCTATAGCGGTGTTAAACTGTAAGCAGCAAACAAGGCATGGCTTTTTAAATTTGAGACATTGTTTTCAGTTGTTTATTACTGTTTATGAAAGTGAACCTTAGTAAACATATTTTAACAAAGAATTAAATTTAATCTGCTTTGTCTGACGATGACATTGCTTTCCCGGGAGGCAGTGTAATTTGTCGGGCATTTTTATGCCTTTTTGTGAATTTTACAAAGAGGTGTTTTTTATGAACGAAAAAGAAAAAATTTTTATTCAAGACCAGATTGGATACCGTTTTAATAACGTCAATCTTCTTGAGCAAGCTTTTACGAGACGGTCTTACTCTCAGGAAAACGGTGGGGCAGATAATGAAGTCCTTGAGTTTATTGGAGACAAGGCGCTTGATTTAATTGTTGTATTATACTTGTCAAATAAGTTTGGTTCAATCAACGAGCAGTCGGGTGTGTATGAATCACAAAAAACTGAAAGCGAATTAACAGAGATGAAGCGTAAGCTCGTTGAAAGGAGAGCTTTATCAGAACGTGTTGAGTGGTTACGATTGGATCGATATCTTATAATGGGAGATGGCGACCAAAAAAATAATATAAATGAAAAAATTTCGGTTAAAGAGGATCTTTTTGAGGCAGTTTTCGGAGCTGTAGCGTTAGATTGTGATTGGGATTTGAAAGTGCTGAATAGTGTATTTGAAACAATGCACGAACCTGACAGTTTTCTTTTTGATGATGATAGGGATAACTATGTTTCATTAATTCAAGAATGGGCTTTATTTAAACAGGGCACAGTCCCTTATTACTATTACAGTAAAAATACCGCTATTTTGGGATACAATAATATGCCTAAAGTGAACGGACCGGTAGTTTTGGAGACGGTTCAACCTTTTGAATCACAGGATTACTATTGTTTAATGAAATTGGGTGATTATGGAACATTCTTCGTCGGTTACGGTAAATCTAAAAGCGAAGCCAGAAGGAAAGTATGTAAAATAGCATATGAGCATCTAACTGAACAGGGCGAAATGAATTTATCTATTCAGGATGAGATTGAAAATCCTACTGAACAGCAAGCCATTAACCAACTCGAAACTTTAGCACGCCGAGGATATTTTGAAATTCCTGAATATCGTTTTGTAGAAACTCACGACAGTAATGGAAATCCTATTTGGCAAGCGATATGTATGATTGACAACATTGAAAAGGAATTCGAGGCTGTTTCGTCATCCAAAAAAGAAGCTAAGAAAAAAGCGGCGTTTAAAATGCTTAATTTTGTATTGGAAAACTATGACGAGGAGGATTAATTATGTTTTTGATTATAAATTAACTCAAAACAAAACTGTCACCGTTAGAATTTCGGTGCCGGTATGTTGCTTAAAACTTAATATTCTACCATAGGGTTTCTTTTGCGTTGTCCGTACAAAATGGCGCAGTTCATGTTCTCCGAGCTTTTTATGTTTATATGTAATCAGTTAAAAATTCGAAGGCGCGCACTCGGCATTATAAGTACGCGCCTTCATATGAAATAAAGAATGGATGGAAAATTAATCGTAATTGTTCATAGCGTCAAGTCCTGTTTCGCCTGTCCTGACTTTTACAACCTGTTCAACATCATATACAAATATCTTACCGTCACCGATATGACCTGTGTAGAGAGTTTTCTTAGCGGCTTCGATAACCTTGCCGACGGGAACAGTACAGACAACTATATCCATCTGCACCTTAGGAAGCAGGTTCGTTTCAACCTGAACTCCACGGTAGTATTCGGGTTTGCCTTTTTGAACACCGCAGCCGAGTACGTGTGAAACCGTCATACCCGTGATACCGATTTTCATCATAGCGTTTTTAAGCGCTTCGAGCCTTGATTCACGACAAATAATTTCAACCTTGCTGATTTTCGGCGTGCCGTCGTCGAAGGTCGGCATTTTCTTAATCGGAATCGCGTCGGCAACAGGTACATCGCCGCTGACCATCATAGGAGCCGCTGTGCCTTCCTCGATATATTCGGGAATCATTGCGAAGCCCGCATAAGCCGAGGGCATATTGTGTTCTGTTTCGTCAAGACCTGTGAGTTCTTCTTCTCTCGATACTCTCAATCCGAGCACCTTTTTAATTACAAGGAACGCTATTGTGATTGTAATTACTGTCCACGCGGCTACCGATACAAAGCCTAAAAGCTGTAAGCCCATAAGCTCAAACCCGCCGCCGTAGAAAAGTCCGACAAGCTTTTGTCCCGAGGCGTTTGCGATTGAATATTCGGGAGCAGTATCAGTTGCGAATAAACCTACTGAAAGTGTTCCCCAGATACCGTTCATCATATGTACAGCTACCGCTCCGACAGGGTCGTCGATATGGAGCTTGTAGTCGAGAAGCCATACTCCGAATACAACCAATAATCCCGCTACGATACCGATAACTACAGCGCCGAACGCGTCTGTTACATCACACGGAGCTGTAATCGCTACCAGTCCCGCGAGTGAAGCGTTGAGACACATACTTACGTCGGGGTGACCGTACTTTATCCATGTGAAAATCATACAGGTTACCGTAGCTAAAGCGGGCGCGATTGTTGTAGTTAAGAAGATTGAGCCGAGCTGTTCGACAGATGTAGCCGCAGCGCCGTTGAATCCGTACCAACCGAGCCATAGGATAAACACACCTAAGGCTCCGAGAGCGATATTGTGTCCGGGAAAAGCGCCGATTTTTACGACCTTTCCGTTTTCATCTCTCTTAAACTTACCGATACGCGCGCCGAGGATTTTAGCTCCGATTAACGCCGAGATACCGCCGACCATATGAATAGCGCAGGAACCCGCGAAATCGTGGAAACCGATTTGGCTTAGCCAGCCGCCGCCCCAAATCCAGTGCGCCTCAATCGGATATATAACCGCCGAGATAACGCCCGAGTAAACGCAGTAGGATAAAAACTTAGTGCGCTCAGCCATAGCGCCTGAGACGATTGTAGCCGTAGTAGCGCAGAATACAAGATTAAATACAAAACTCGAAAAGTTGAAATCCTTGTACGCCGTGAATAAATCGAAACCGGGCTGACCGATAAATCCGAATAAGTCCTCGCCCATAAGAAGTCCGAATCCGATAAGAATAAAAGTCACCGTACCGATACAAAAATCCATCAGGTTTTTCATTATAATATTGCCTGTGTTTTTAGCTCTTGTAAAGCCCGCTTCTACCATAGCGAATCCCGCCTGCATCCAGAACACAAGCGCCGCGCCGATTAGAAACCATACCGCGAATAATTGCTCGGAGGTTGCCTGCGTGACAAGCTCCTTAATTGCTTCATTCATTTTTATCACTCCAAAATAATTACCTTAATAATACTGTAGTTAAAATTTGTTTATACTCCGAATAAAATCTCTCCGTATGAGGGATAGGGCCAGTATTTAGAATTTGTATTTTCTTCCATACTGTCGCCGAGTTCTCTCAATTCGTTCATAAGATTGAATACAGTGTTTCTGTAGTATTTAGCGAGAGAAAGATTATCTTTGTGTTCGCCCGCGTTTTTAACAGCTTTCTCGAGTTCGTCTGTTTTCTTGACAAACTTTTCAAGTCCGTTTGACAGAATCTTGATAAGCTCTTCCTCGGCGTAAGTAGACAGCTTAGAGGAAATGCTCTGTTTTAAAGCTACAGCCTCGGAAACTTCCTTAACGAACGAAATTACAGCCGGAGCTATATCCTTTTTCGCCATATCAATCATAGTGAGCGCTTCGATATTCAACAGCTTTGAGTATTGCTCAAGCTCAATCTCGTAACGCGCTAACATTTCTTCTTTAGTTACAATACCGTTTTCGGAGAATAATTCGATATTTTTCTTGTCGATGTAATGCTCCATAGCGTCGGGCAAGCTCTTATAGTTGCACAGTCCGCGGTTTTCAGCTTCCTTAACCCATTCGTCAGAGTAGTTGTCGCCGTTGAAGATAATTCTCTGATGCTCTGTAAGAACCTTTTTAATAAGCGCCTTCAAACTTTCTTCAAGATTCTCGGAATCCTTTAATTCATTATAAAATTCGCCTAGCTGTTGAGCTACCATAGTGTTGAGCATATAGTTCGGACACGCGATGTTGAGCGACGAGCCGAGCGCTCTGAATTCAAACTTATTGCCTGTAAAGGCGAAAGGAGAGGTTCTGTTTCTATCCGAGTTATCCTTTTTGAAATCGGGCAGAGCGTCAACGCCTGTTTCCATTCGAGCGGCTTTATGGCTCTTGTAATCCTTGCCCTTGATAATACTCTCCACGAGCGCGCCTAAATCGTCTCCGAGATACATCGAAATAATAGCGGGCGGAGCTTCGTTGGCTCCGAGCCGGTGGTCGTTACCGGCCGACGCGACCGTAATTCTAAGTAAATCCTGATACTCGTCAACCGCTTTTACTACAGCTGATAAGAACAACTGAAACTGTAAATTGTCCTCGGGACGTTTGCTCGGGTTTAAAAGATTTTCACCAGTATCGGTTGAAATCGACCAGTTGTTGTGCTTACCCGAACCGTTAACTCCCGCGAACGGCTTTTCGTGAAGCAGACATACCAGATTATGCTTTTCAGCAGTCTTTTTCATAACCTCCATACACAGCTCGTTGTGGTCTGTCGCGATATTGGAGGTTGTAAAAATCGGAGCGAGCTCGTGCTGAGACGGCGCGACCTCATTATGCTTTGTTTTAGCGTAAACGCCTAACTTCCATAATTCCTCGTCTAAATCATTCATAAACGCCGAAACTCTCGATTTGATAGAGCCGAAATAGTGGTCGTCCAGTTCCTGACCTTTAGGAGCCATTGCTCCGAATAATGTTCTGCCTGTATAAATAAGGTCGGGACGTTTATCGTACATTTCTTTATCAATAAGGAAATACTCTTGCTCGGGGCCGACGGTTGTTGTCACCCTTTTTACATCGGTTTTGCCGAGCAGGTGTAATATCCTGACCGCTTCCGAGTTGAGTTTTTCCATTGAACGCAAGAGCGGCGTTTTTTTATCGAGAACCTGTCCTGTATAGGAACAAAACGCTGTCGGAATATAGAGAGTTTTATCCCTGATAAAAGCAGGGGAGGTAGGATCCCAGGTTGTATATCCTCTCGCCTCGAATGTAGCCCTGATACCGCCCGATGGGAATGACGACGCGTCGGGCTCGCCCTGCAGAAGCTCTTTGCCTGAGACTTCCATCATAACCTCGCCGTCTTCGTTGGGCGAGATAAAACTGTCGTGCTTTTCGGCGGTTACTCCTGTCATCGGCTGGAACCAGTGGGTGTAATGGGTACATCCCATCTCGACCGCCCAATCCTTCATAGCGTTGGCTACAACATTCGCTACACTTAAATCGAGAGCTTCTCCGCTTTCGATAGTTTTCTTGAGAGCCTTATAGGTAGCCTTAGGCAGTCTTTCCTGCATTTTCTTGTCGTTGAATACATTTACTCCAAAGTATTCCGATACGTTTTTCATTGTAAACACTCCATTCTGTATTAAAAACGGCAAAGGCGCTGTAAACCCAAAGTGAGTTTGCAGCGCCTTTGCTGTCGATGGTGTAAGTATACACTAACTAAAATCATTTGTCAAGTGGTTTTTGCAACTTTTTTTATTTTTCTTGCAATTTGCTTCAAAAATACTTTCATATAAATGATAAAATCGAATAATTTTGCATTTTTATTATATAAATATTGCAATTTGGTATTGACAATATTTCAATGCGGTTGTATAATAAACGACGTAAAATTGCCCGAAAGGATGATAAGAATGGATAGGGAATTTACGAAAAGTTTATATTCACCGCGATTTGAGCACGACAACTGCGGTATCGGAGCTGTCGTTAATATAAAAGGAATAAAATCGCACGCAACCGTCGAAAACGCTCTCACCATAGTAGAAACTCTTGAACACAGAGCCGGCAAAGACGCCGAGGGTAAAACAGGCGACGGAGTGGGTATTTTACTCCAAATTTCTCATAAGTTCTTTAAAAAGAAAGCTGCCGAAATCGGTATAGTATTAAAATCCGAACGTGATTACGCAGTCGGAATGTTCTTTTTTCCTCAGTTCGAGCTCTTTAGAAATCAGGCGAAAAAGATGTTTGAGATTATCGCCGCTAAGGAGGGACTCAAGGTTCTCGGCTGGAGACCTGTGCCTTATAATGAAACGGCTATCGGTAACCGCGCGCTCGAATGTATGCCTAATATTCAGCAGTGTATTATCGAGCGTCCCGAGGGAGTAAAACGTGGGCTTGAATTTGACCGCAAGCTGTATGTCGCCCGAAAGATTTTTGAGCAGAGCAACGAGGATACGTACGTTGTATCGTTATCGTCGAGAACTATAGTATATAAAGGTATGTTTTTGGTGGGAGATTTACGCAACTTCTTTACCGATTTACAGGACGACGATTACGAAAGCGCTATCGCTTTAGTACATTCACGTTTTTCGACCAATACGAATCCGAGCTGGGAGAGAGCTCACCCCAACAGAATGATTGTTCATAACGGCGAAATTAACACAATCCGCGGTAACGCCGATAAGATGCTCGCGCGCGAGGAAAATATGCGCTCGGAGCATTTAAAGGGTGATTTAGACAAGGTTATTCCCGTTGTAAACGCCGAGGGCTCGGATTCCGCAATGCTCGACAACACCCTCGAGTTTCTCGTGATGAGCGGAATGGATTTGCCGCTCGCGGTTATGATTACCATTCCTGAGCCTTGGGATAGAAACGGAACTATGAGCCGTAAGAAAAAGGACTTTTATCAATATTACGCTACTATGATGGAGCCGTGGGACGGTCCCGCTTCGATACTGTTCTCCGACGGCGATATTATGGGAGCGGTGCTTGATAGAAACGGTTTAAGACCGTCGAGATATTATATAACGGACAATGATACTCTAATTCTTTCCTCGGAGGTCGGAGCGCTGCCTGTTGAGCCTGAAAAGGTTGTAAAAAAAGATAGACTGCGTCCGGGTAAAATGCTTCTCGTCGATACCGTAAAGGGCGAGTTGATTGACGACGATGAGCTTAAAGAACGCTATGCGTCTAAACAGCCCTACGGCGAGTGGCTTGACAGCAACTTGATTAAACTTAAAGACCTCAGAATCCCTAATCTTAAGGTTGACGAGCATCACCGCCCCGAGCGAAAAAAGCTCCAAAAAGCGTTCGGCTATACCTACGAGGATGTTATGACGTCTATCTTGCCTATGGCTAAGAACGGCTCTGAGCAGATAGCTTCTATGGGTACGGACAGTCCGATACCTCCGCTGTCAAGCGAGCCTCAACCGCTGTTTAATTATTTTAAACAGCTTTTCGCCCAGGTTACTAATCCGCCGATTGACGCTATTCGTGAGGAAATTGTTACCTCGACTACGGTTTATCTCGGCGAGTCGGGAAATATCCTCGAGGAAAAGCCCGAGAATTGTAAGGTTATAAAAATCCACAATCCGATTTTATCCTCGACCGATATCTTAAAGCTGAAAAATATGAAGGAAAGTGGTTTTAAGGTAGCGACAATCCCGATACTTTACTATAAAAATACGTCCTTAAAAAAGGCGATTCACCGCCTTTATATCGAGTCGGATAAGGCGTATAAGGACGGTGCGAATATACTTATTTTATCCGACAGAGGCGTTGATGAAAACCATCTCGCTATACCGTCGCTCTTAGCGGTATC
>JAHKZS010000158.1 GCA_020626545.1 bacterium | reverse complement strand
GCAGCCTGAGCGGCAGCGAGACGAGCAATAGGAACTCTGAACGGTGAACAAGATACATAGTCAAGACCGATCTTGTGGCAGAATTCTACGGAAGAAGGATCTCCGCCGTGCTCACCGCAGATACCGCAGTGGAGCTCAGGACGAGTAGCCTTACCCTTAGTAATAGCCATTTCCATAAGCTGACCAACGCCTGTCTGGTCGAGCTTAGCGAACGGATCGTTCTCGAAGATCTTAGCGTCATAGTAAGCGTCAAGGAACTTACCGGCGTCGTCACGGCTGAAGCCGAATGTCATCTGTGTAAGGTCGTTAGTACCGAAGCAGAAGAACTCAGCCTCTGTAGCGATCTGATCAGCTGTAAGAGCAGCTCTCGGAATCTCGATCATTGTACCAACTTCGTACTTGAGGTCTGCGCCGGCGTTAGCGATTTCAGCGTCAGCAGTCTCAACAACAACCTTCTTAACATATTTAAGCTCTTTGATATCGCCTACGAGAGGAATCATGATCTCGGGCTTTAAGTCCCAATCGGGATGAGCCTTAGCAACATTGATAGCAGCGCGGATAACAGCGGATGTCTGCATCTTAGCAATCTCGGGATATGTTACAGCGAGACGGCAGCCGCGGTGACCCATCATCGGGTTGAACTCGTGGAGGCTGTCGATAATAGCCTTAATCTGCTCAACTGTTTTACCCTGAGACTTAGCTAACTTCTCGATATCTTCCTCAGTAGTAGGAACGAACTCGTGAAGCGGCGGATCTAAGAAACGGATTGTAACGGGGTTACCCTCTAAAGCCTCGTAGAGAGCCTCGAAATCGCCCTGCTGTACAGGAAGAATCTTAGCGAGAGCAGCTTCTCTCTCCTCTACTGTATCGGAGCAAATCATCTCACGGAAAGCGTCGATTCTGTCGCCTTCGAAGAACATATGCTCTGTACGGCAAAGACCGATACCCTCAGCGCCGAGCTCTCTTGCCTTCTTAGCGTCAGCAGGAGTATCAGCGTTAGTTCTAACCTTAAGAACTCTGTACTTATCAGCCCAATCCATGATACGACCGAACTCGCCGGCGATCTTAGCGTCAACAGTCGGGATAGCGCCGTCGTAGATGTTACCTGTAGTACCGTCGAAGGAGATTACGTCGCCCTCGTGATACTCTTTACCGCCGAGTGTAAATACTTTATTATCTTCATCCATATTAATAGCGGAACAACCTGATACACAGCATGAACCCATACCGCGGGCAACAACCGCTGCGTGAGATGTCATACCGCCTCTAACTGTAAGGATACCCTGAGCGGCTTTCATACCCTCGATATCCTCGGGAGAAGTCTCTAAACGAACTAATACAACCTTCTCGCCTCTGTCAGCCCACTCTTTAGCGTCGTCAGCAGTAAATACGATTTTACCGCAAGCAGCGCCGGGAGCAGCGCCTAAAGCCTTACCGATAGGCTCAGCCTTCTTGATAGCGTCAGCGTCGAACTGGGGATGGAGAAGTGTATCGAGGTTACGAGGATCAATCATAGCGACAGCCTCTTCCTCTGTTCTCATACCCTCGTCAACAAGGTCGCACGCAATCTTAAGAGCAGCCTGAGCTGTTCTCTTACCGTTACGTGTCTGGAGCATAAAGAGCTTACCGTGTTCAACAGTGAACTCCATATCCTGCATATCTCTATAGTGATTTTCGAGAGTCTGGCAAACCTGAGTAAACTGCGCGAAAGCTTCGGGGAATTTCTCCTCCATTTCGCTGATGTGCATAGGTGTACGTACACCCGCAACAACGTCCTCACCCTGAGCGTTTGTAAGGAACTCGCCGAAGAGACCCTTAGCGCCTGTAGCGGGGTCACGAGTAAACGCAACACCTGTACCGCAGTCGTCGCCCATGTTACCGAACGCCATCATCTGTACGTTAACGGCAGTACCCCAAGAATAAGGAATATCGTTATCACGACGATAAACGTTAGCACGGGGGTTGTCCCATGAACGGAATACAGCCTTAATAGCTTCGATAAGCTGTTCCTTAGGATCAGACGGGAAGTCCGAGCCAATCTTAGCCTTATACTCAGCCTTAAACTGCTCAGCGAGAGTCTTAAGATCCTCAGCTGTAAGATCAACGTCCTGAGTTACGCCCTTCTCAGCCTTCATCTTGTCGATGAGTTCCTCGAAGTACTTCTTACCAACTTCCATAACAACGTCGGAGAACATCTGGATAAATCTTCTGTAGCAGTCGTAAGCCCAACGGGGATTACCTGAAGCTTCAGCCATATACTCAACAACGTCCTCGTTAAGACCAAGGTTGAGGATAGTGTCCATCATACCGGGCATGGAAGCACGAGCGCCGGAACGAACGGAAACGAGGAGAGGATTCGTCTTATCGCCGAATTTCTTACCTGTGATTTCTTCCATCTTCTCGATATGTTCCATGATCTGGCCCATAATCTCATCATTAATCTGTCTGCCGTCCTCGTAGTACTGAGTACAAGCCTCTGTAGAGATTGTGAATCCCTGAGGAACAGGAAGACCTAAGTTTGTCATCTCAGCGAGGTTCGCGCCTTTACCGCCGAGAAGTTCACGCATAGATGCGTCACCTTCAGTAAACAAATAAACCCATTTGTTTGCCATGTGAATTACCTCCTAATAATAAGTAATTATTTTGATACAGCGAATAAAAATATATTGCATCTGTACCGACTCTTACAGTCTTGGATATATTATAACAAAGATAAAAGGAAATTGGAATATCATTTTGAAAAAAATTGAAAAAATTTGCAATAAATGTTGGTGAAAAATTCCAAATATTATGTATAAAACAAATAAAATAAATATTTTTTACATTTTAGGGTTGAAAAATTGTCAATCTGTGAGATAATTAAGGTGTATATTTTTGAAACTGGAGTATTATGTCTATGAACAAATGCGCTGTTATCCTCGCCGGCGGCGAGGGAAAAAGAATGAAGATGAATAAACCGAAGCCTTTAGCCGAAGTTTTAAACAAGCCTATGCTCGAGTGGGTTTTAAACTCGGTAAAAAACGCGGGCGTTGATAAAATCTGCGTAGTTAAAGGATTCGGAAAGGAATATATCGAACAGTTCGTCGACACTCTCGATTTTAAAGTCGAGACAGTTTTCCAGGCTGAACGTCTCGGAACCGGCCACGCGGTTATGCAGGCTAAGGATTTCCTTAAAGAAAACAACGGCAGCGTAGTTATCTTAAACGGCGACGCTCCGTTTATGGATACAGAAACCATAAAGAGTTCTTATGAATTTCATATCAGCGAAAACAACGCGGCTACGGTTATCTCCGCTAAGGTGGATGACCCGACAGGTTACGGTCGAATTGTCCGCGACGAAAACGGCAGCCTCTCCTCTATCGTAGAGCAGAAGGACGCCGACGAAAAGACCGCCGCTATAAACGAGGTAAACTCGGGCGGATTCTGGTTCAATACAGAAAAACTCCTCTCGGTTTTAGACGAGATTAAATCCGACAACAACGCCAAGGAGTATTACTTACCCGACGCGCTCAAACTTCTTTTAGAGAAAAATGAGAAAATCGGCGCGTACACTGCTAAAAGCCCCGATACAGTCCTCGGAGCTAACGACCCCGCTCAGCTAAAGGAGCTTGAGGAAATCGCTCTTAAAAAGGGCTACAGGTGTAATTAATGTCTTACAAAAAGGCGTATATAATCGTTCGAAGCGTTATATTTATTTTTATGATTCTGATGTTTATCACCATCGACGCGGTAGTTTTTTACTACAGGGATTTTATCCTCTATCTTCTTTTTATTCCTATTGAGGCTTTATTTATATTTTTGTGGTGGTTACTCGGCAAGATAAACAACAACGCTATTGTCAAAATAAATACTAACAAGGGTAAAATCGAGTTAATTACCCTCGGCGACGATTACAGAACCACAGCAGATAAGATAAAGATTAAAAAAGGCGGATTTTACCACTACTTTTTTATAGACGATATTAAGCTAAAGGCAAACAGCTCAAATAAAAGCGTTCAGAGCTTTTTATATAAATATCAGAACATATACAAAAACGTAAAAAATTAATGTTGAAAAGTTATTTTAAAAAGGGAGAGATAAAATGAATTTTCACGGAAAAGACATCAAAATCTTCGCAGGTAACTCAAACCTGTCAGTAGCTAAGGAAATCGCGAACCAGCTCGGACTTCCTCTCGGCAAATCAGTTTGTAAGAAGTTTTCCGACGGTGAAATCGCCGTATCTATCGACGAATCGGTACGTGGTTCGGAATGTTTTATCGTTCAGTCCACTTGTACTCCGGTCAACGATAACCTGATGGAAATGCTTATTATGATTGACGCTATGAGAAGAGCTTCCGCGGCTAGAATCACAGCCGTTATGCCCTACTTCGGCTATGCCCGTCAAGACAGAAAAGCTAAACCCCGTGATCCGATTTCATCCAAGCTTTGCGCCGACCTCATTACAGCGGCAGGCGCTGACAGACTTCTCACTATGGATCTTCACGCTAATCAGATTCAAGGCTTCTTCAATATCCCCGTCGACCATCTTAAAGGCTCGGGCATCTTAGCCGACTATATGAAGAAGGTTGTAGGCGATAACCCCGATGATTATGTTGTAGTATCTCCCGACCTCGGCTCAGTAACACGCGCGAGAAACTTCGCCAGCCGCATCGGAACATCGCTCGCTATTATAGACAAGCGTCGTCCGAAAGCTAACGTTTCCGAGGTTATGAATATTATCGGCGATGTTAAGGGCAAGAAAGTTATTATCCTCGACGATATGATTGACACAGCAGGCACTCTCTGTAACGGCGCTAAAGCTATCGTAGAAAAAGGCGGCGCTACAGCGGTTTACGCGTGCGCTACTCACGCGGTACTCTCCGGTCCCGCAATTGAAAGAATCAAGGACTCCGTTATCGATAAGGTTGTACTTCTCGACACTGTTCCGCTTACCGAGGAGAAGAAAATCGACAAGTTTACTGTTCTCCATACAGCTCCCGTATTCGCGGAGGCTATCGCGAGAATCTACAACGACAACTCCTTCACAGCGGCTTTCGACTAAACAAATAACAACAAAATACACAGGGGTACGGCAACGTACCCCTTATTGTAATATAAAAGGTGAAATATGTTCGGAAAGAAAAAGTTTACGAATAACTCAATTGAATACATTATCGTAGGTCTCGGCAACCCCGAGCGAAAATACGAAAACACTCGTCATAACTCGGGTTTTATTATGCTCGATTATATCGCGGATAAACTCGGCGTAAAAGTAAACCGGGTTAAGTTTAAATCCACTGTCGGCGAAGGCAGAATGGGCGGACACAGAGTTCTTTTGATGAAGCCCTCTACCTATATGAACAACAGCGGCCAGGCTGTTGTCGAAGCGATGAATTTCTACAAAATCCCCGCCGAAAATGTTATAGTATTATTAGACGATATAAACCTCGACGTAGGAAAAATGCGAATCCGCTCCAAAGGCAGCGACGGCGGCCAGAACGGTATGAAGAATATTATTTACCTAAGCGGCAGCGATAAGTTTCCGAGAATTAAAATCGGTATCGGTAAAAAGCCTAATCCCGAGTACGACCTCGCCGCGTGGGTACTTTCCAGATTCACTAAGGATGAGCTTAAAGCTCTCGAAACTATCGCCGAAAACTCCTACGACGCCGTAGAATTAATTATGGACGATAATATTTCCGAAGCTATGAACAGATACAACTGATATGAATTTTCTTACACAAATCCTAAAAAACAACGACGATTATAAAAAAATCGAAAAGGCTTTAAAGCCGAAATCGAGCGTTTGCGTTACGGGATTAACCGAAGTCCACAAGTCAATATTAATAAAATCGCTCTGTCATTCTAAAGGTGCCAGAGCCTTTTGTGTTGCCAATGATGAACAAAAAGCCCAGACTATCGTAAACGACCTGTGTTCAATGGGTTTAAGGGCGTATTTTTATCCGTCCAAAGACTTTATTTTCCGAGAAATCAGCGGTAAATCCGGTGATTATGAACATCAGAGATTAAACGTACTATATAAAATGCTCAGAGGCGAGTATGACGTAGTCGTAAGCTGTCTTGACGCGGCGGCTCAGTACACTATTCCCCCGCAATCGCTTGAAAACTCCGTAATCAATTTTAAAAAAGGCACGGAAATCTCTACCGAGCAATGCGCGAAAGCCTTAACTCTGCTCGGATACCGGCGTTACGACCAGGTTGACGGAAAAGGTCAGTTCTCGATTCGAGGCGGAATACTCGACTTCTTTATGCCCGACAGCGAATATCCCGTAAGAGCGCAGTTTTGGGGCGATGAAATAACCGATTTAAACTACTTCGACATTGAAACTCAGAGAAGCATAGAGGACACGGACGATATAACCCTCACTCCCTCGACCGAAATAATTATCGAGGATAAGGACGAGCTCGCCGATAAAATAAACAAAAAGGCTATGCTTCTCAAAAACGATAACCAGCAGAAAGCCAAGGAGATTCTTTTAAGCGAGGCTCAGAGAATCCGCGACGGGCTGAGCATTACTTCTATAGATAAATTTATCGGGCTGATTTATAAAAAGCCCGCCACGCTTTTCGATTATCTCGATAAGGACGAGATAATCTTCGTTAGCGAATACAAAAACGTAAAGGAAAGAGCGAGAGCGTTTGATTTCCAGTACAAAGAAACTCTCTCCGACTACTTTAAGGACGGTACGCTTTGCAGAGGTTTTGAGACATATTATCTGGATTTTAATTCTTCTATAGAATTAATCAAAAACCATCCGTCTGTATTCACCGACACCTTCGCCAGCGGAAGCTACGACTTTCCCCTAGCCGAACTCGTCAGCATTAACGCAAAACAGCTCGGACTTTGGAACGGTTCAATTAAATATATACAGGACGATTTAGACGATTATATCCACAATGAGTTTACCACGGTAATTCTTGCGGGAACTCCTAAAGGAGCCGAAAATTTAGCCGATAACCTAAGAAAACAAAACTATCCCGCCCAGCTTATAACTGACGCCGATAAACTTTCGGCAAAAGGACTTTATGTTATGCCCGGCGCTTTATCCTCGGGATTCGAATTTCCGACGGAAAAGTTCGTTTTAATAAGTCAGGGACTTTACAACAACTACAAACCTAAACGTAAAATTCGAAAAAAGAATAATAATGGTCAGGAGATTTACAGCTTATCCGAGCTGAGCCGCGGCGACTATGTCGTTCACAGCACCCACGGTATCGGTATTTTCGGCGGTATCCAAAAGATGAATCTTCAAGGCGTTACCAAGGATTACATTCGTATAGAATACGCTAAAGGCGACGTTCTCTACGTACCCGTAACCCAGCTCGACTTAGTCGCGAAATACATCGGCCCTAAGGAAGATACCAGAGTAAAAATAAACCGCTTAGGCTCTACGGAATGGCAAAAAACCAAGAGCAGGGTTAAAGCTTCGGTAAAAGATATTGCTAAGGAGCTCATAGCTCTTTACGCCGAAAGAATGAAAGCGGAAGGATACGCGTTCACCTCCGACAGCGAATGGCAGCGAGATTTCGAGCTTAAATTTGAATACGAGGAAACCGAAGACCAGCTAAAATGCTCCGACGAAATAAAACACGATATGTGCCGTATTCAGCCTATGGACAGACTTCTGTGCGGAGATGTAGGCTTCGGCAAAACCGAAGTAGCGCTTCGAGCGGCATTCCGCTGCGTAAGCGATTCCAAGCAATGCGCGCTTCTCTGCCCCACTACTATCCTCGCATGGCAACATTACCAGACAGCGCTGAAAAGATTCGAGGGCTATCCCGTAAAAATCGAATTACTTTCGCGCTTCAGAACACCTAAACAACAGAAAGAAATTATAAACAGACTCGCCCGAGGCGATATAGACTTTATTATCGGAACTCACCGCCTTGTACAAAACGACGTTATTTTCCGTGATTTAGGGCTCGCGATTATCGACGAGGAACAGCGCTTCGGAGTTAAACAGAAAGAGCGTTTTAAGGAACTTCGAAAAAACATCGACATCCTTACCCTATCCGCGACTCCGATCCCGAGAACCTTAAATATGGCGATGAGCGGTATACGAGATATGTCGGTAATTGAAGAAGCTCCGCGCGACAGACATCCTGTCCAGACCTACGTGCTGGAGTACGACAACGCTGTTATCAACGAAGCGATTCGAAAGGAACTCCGCCGAGGCGGACAAGTATTTTATCTCTATAATAAAACCGATACAATCGAGGCTAAAGCCGCCGCTATAAGAGAAGCCGTACCCGAAGCGAGTATAGCGGTAGCTCACGGAAAAATGGACGAAAAACAGCTTTCTGATATTTGGAGAGATATGCTTGAACAGAAGGTAAATGTACTCGTATGTACCACTATTATTGAAACGGGAGTGGATTTACCTAACGCGAATACGCTTATTATAGAAAACGCCGACAGAATGGGACTGTCCCAACTTCATCAAATTCGAGGCAGAGTAGGACGTTCAAGTCGAAAAGCCTACGCTTACTTTACGTTCCCGCCGTATAAAACCCTAAGTGATATTTCTACAAAACGACTTAACGCTATACGAGAGTTCACGGAGTTCGGCTCGGGATTTAAAATCGCGATGAGAGATTTAGAGCTCAGAGGCGCGGG
>JAHKZS010000157.1 GCA_020626545.1 bacterium | reverse complement strand
CAACGTTACTTCTTATACTATGGGGAATGGACGTTTCGTTTAATCACTTTAAGAATAATGGACAGATTTTAACTTTTTATGTAGTAATGGTTGTTTACGTAAGTTTCTTTTCGGTACGACCGTATCTCGGTATGTCGGTAATTTTGGGCTCTTTTTCTTTTTATTACTTATGTATGTATTTGCATAACGGCGCTCAAGGCATCCAAACGTTCAACTATTTTACGTTCGCAATCGTATGTACCGCCGGAAGTATAACTCGTTATAACGTTAATCTCCGCCAAATTAAAAGTAATAAAGAAATAGCCCGCCTTAATAAAGAACTCGAGAAAGAAAATCAAAATGTAAAAAATGAGGTTATGGAGAAAGAGCTCGAGCTATCTAAGACAAGAATACGGCTTATGCAAAGTCAGATTTCTCCTCATTTTATTTTTAACGCGCTCGGAATAATAAAGTCGCTTATTTGGGAAGATCAGGAAAAAGCCGATAACAGTATCAGTGACTTTTCGGTTTATTTGCGCCGTAATATAGAAGCGCTTGAAACTGACGAGTTGATTGATTTTAAAACCGAAATAGAACACGTTAAGGCGTTTTTAGATATAGAAACCGCGGACGATACAGTAGATATTACGGTTGAGTATGATTTTAAGGAGTCACATTTTAAAGTACCCGCGCTCACTATTGAACCGCTTGTTGAAAACGCTGTTATTCACGGCGTAAGTAAGCTCAAAGAAAACGGAAGAATTATAATATCTACCGAACTTGAAAACGGAAACTACGTTATCAGGGTAAAGGATAACGGCAAAGGATTCGATACCGAAGCTGTTATAAACCGCGTGGGAATTAAAAATGTCCGCACAAGGCTTGAGTATCAATGTAAAGGTCAGCTTAAAATCGAAAGTAACTCGAGTGGTACTACCGCGACGATATTTATTCCGAAGGAGGAAATATAATGAACGTTCTTGTGCTTGACGACAAAAGTCTTATTGTTAAGGACACTATTCGCACGGTAAAAGCTGTGGAAGAATCTGCGGTTTGCTTCGGTTTTACCGACGCTAACGAGGCTTTGAGCTTTTGTGAGAATACCAGAATCGATATAGTCATACTCGATATAGACATGCCGCAGATTAACGGAATCGAATTTGCTGAAACGCTTACAGAAAAACAACCGGGGGCAAATATTATTTTTGTGACGGGATTCCCTAAGTATTCGCTAGACGCGTTTAGGGTTTTCGCCAGCGACTTTCTTTTAAAACCGCTGAAAAAATCGGCGCTTAAAAAGTCGTTCGATAATCTCCGCAACCCTGTAAGAGCTTTTAATTCGGGAAAAGTTAACCCGAAAAAAATCGGTGATAATATTCGTGAAAGTCGTGAAACAGCCGGGATGAGTGTACGTGAACTCGCGGATGAAATGGATGTAAGTTTCCAGACTGTGTATAGATGGGAGTCGGGGGAAAGGCTTCCCGAAACGGCAAATATAGTTAGGATCGCAAAAATATTGAATGTATCGTCGGATGAATTGTTGATGTAAACTTTTAGTGAGACAAGCCGCTTCACGCCGGTTGACAGATTGTCACGTCATTATTTAAAATTCACCGCTACGGTGATTTACACGTAATGCTCTTAGTGTTAAAATAATAATGAATAGTTGATAATACTAAGGGAATTGGTTTTATGAAGGACAGAATCAAGGTTATTATTGATGACGAACAAGAAGCTTTAAAAGTACCGAAAGGCTTGCGCATGATTGTTAGAAGATGTTGTAACGCGGTTCTTATGACCGAGAACTATAGCGGCGCGGCTGAAGTATATATTACATTTACCGATGACGAACAATTATCCGGACGCAAAAATGACAGTGAAGACGCTGATGGAGTTGTAGTTCAGTCTACAGGAAATTACTCGAATTTGAGCGAAAGTGATCTCGGTAGAATTTTTATTTCGCTTGAATTTGCCGAATCTCAAAGTTTAGCCAGAAATAATACCTTTGAATCCGAGACCGCGCTTTTGACGGTTTACGGAGTATTAAAGCTTTTAGGCTACAAAGACGACGGCAATTATGAGAAAGTGATTATTAGGGATAAAGAGGAAAATATCCTTAAACTTCTCGGCTTAACTTATATAAGACATATTTGATTTTTCCGCGCGTTATAAACGCGCGGTTTTCCTTTTTACTATTGACTTTTTACAATACAATGATAAAATTTTAAAAGAAGAATATTTTTACGAAAGATAAGGTTTTTAGTATGAACAAAAAGATTTTAACCGCTTTAATAATTAATATATTCGTTGTGTTAGCGACTGCGGGTATATCGATTTCCTATTATTTCTACAGCAACAATCCGCTCGTAGAATCGGGTTTTGATTCGTATAAGTTTTTTACTACCGATTCAAATATCTTGGCGGCTATTTCTTCGCTTGTAATTATTCCTTATGAAATCCAGATTTTACGTAATAAACGTGAAAAACTTCCGCGTTTCGCGGTTGTGTTTAAATATATCGGAATGGTGTCGGTAATGTTGACGTTTTTTACCGTTATGGTGGTATTGCTCCCGAAGTATAAAGCTGAGTTTTTGCTTTTGGGAACATCGTTTTATATGCACCTGTTAGGACCTATCGCGGCGCTTGTTACCGTGTTGTTTCTCGAGACTGATTCGAAGATTAAATTCGGTGAAACTTTCTTAGCTCTGATACCTGTAGCCATATACGGAGCGGTTTATCTAACGGAAGTTTTAATAATTGGTGAAGAAAACGGCGGTTGGAGTGATTTCTATACATTCAACAGCGGGGGACACTGGTATATTTCTTTGCCTGTTATGATTTTGTTTACGCTGATTATCGCTGTAGTTACACGGCTTGTCCATAATAAATTAACCAAATAATTAACGCCTCTGAGTTTTCTCAGAGGCGTTCTTCATAGATGTGTTTTTATTTAAGATATGTCGCAAAGAAACTCTCAAGCTTATCGAACGGTATAACCTTGTCTTTACCGCCGTCGTACAGGTCTGTATGAGTAGCGCCTTCGATAATGAGAAGCTCCTTGTTATCGGTGTATTTACTGTCCTTAATCATATCCGCGTAAGCGTCCTTGCCGAAGTAGCAGGAGTGAGCCTTATCGCCGTGCATAATCATTACGGCGCTTCTGATTTCGTTAGAGTATTTTAATATCGGTTGATTAATAAACGACTGACATCCTATTACATTCCAGCCGCCGTTTGAGTTGAGCGAGCGCGGATGGTAACCTCTGTCGGTTTTATAATAATCATGGTAATCTTTTACGAAATACGGAGCGTCGTCGGGGAGAGGATCTATTACTCCGCCGCCGAGCTTGTATTCGTCGTTTTTTAAGTCCTCAAGCCTTTGAGCGCACATAGCCTTTCTCTTTTCGAACCGGGCTTCTTCGCTGTCCTCGCTGTCGAAATATCCCTTGGCGTTAACTCTCGTCATATCGTACATAGTAGAAGCGACAGTTGCCTTAACCCTTGTATCGAGAGCGGCGGTATTAACAGCCATACCGCCCCAACCGCAAATTCCGATAATACCGATTCGCTCGGGGTCGACCTTATCGTTAAGCGACAAAAAATCTACCGCCGCCATAAAATCTTCAGTGTTAATATCGGGAGAAGCCATATATCTAGGCGTACCGCCCGATTCGCCTGTAAATGACGGGTCAAACGCTATAGTTAAAAATCCTCTCTCCGCCATAGTTTGCGCGTATAAGCCGGAGCACTGTTCTTTAACAGCGCCGAACGGTCCGCATACCGCAATAGCCGGAAGTTTATCCTCAGCGTTTTTAGGTATATACATATCGCCCGCGAGAGTGATTCCGTAACGATTTATGAAAGTTACCTTGCTGTGATTTACCTTATCGCTTTTCGGGAAAGTTTTATCCCATTCCTGAGTGAGTTTGAGTTCTTCTTTTCGGATCATAATTTCCTCCTTGTTGTTGACAATATTAATTAAACTTTATATAATAAGTTTAAGTTAATTATATAACTTAAAGTTAACTTTAAGTCAAGGCTTTTTAAAAAATTTTTTCGGAGGTTTTTATGTTATATACTGTAGGGGAAATGGCTAAGGTTTTAGGTGTACAGCCGTCGACGTTAAGGTACTACGATAAGGAAGGACTATTACCCTTTATCGAGCGTTCTGAAGGCGGAATACGTATGTTTACGCAAAAGGACTACGAAGCTCTAAAAGTAATCGGTTGTCTGAAAAAATCAGGACTTTCGATTAAGGAAATCAAGTCGTTTATAGAGATGGCTGGTAAAGGCGATGAAACTATCGAAGACCGTCTTGAGCTTTTTCGTAAAAGACGTGAAGCTGTTAAAAAACAAATGGACGAGTTACAGGAAACTCTCGATATGCTTAATTTCAAATGTTGGTACTACGAAACCGCTAAAAAAGACGGTACCGAGGAAAACGTAAGTAAAATGAATCCGAAGGATATTCCGAAAAAGTATAGAACAGCTAAGCAGAAGCTTGATATTCTATATTCCGAAAAGTAGTTAAGAAAGGAAATATATATGAAAAAACTAATTATGTCCGTTATTTTAAGTTTATCTGTTTTGATTACGGCGGTATCGTGCGCCGAAGCTAAAGCGAGCGTTAAATTAAGCGCGGAAAAGCTCAATATTACGGCAGGCTCTAAAAAGGTCTTAAAGCTTAATGGAACTAACAAAAAGGTAAGTTTTAAGATAACTTCCGGAAAAAAGTTCATCAGCATTAAAAGAAAAACGAACAACTCGGTGAAAATTACAGCTCTAAAAAAGGGAGCGGCTAAGGTAAAAGCTACGCTCGGAAAGAAATCTTATACCTGCGTTGTAACCGTAAAAGCTAAGGCTTCGAGTACGATAAAGCTTAAAGTAAACGGTAAAAGTTTTAAAGCTAAGCTCAACAACAGCTCAGCTTCTAAGAAGTTAAAATCAATGCTTCCGATGACGATTAATATGAGCGAGCTAAACGGTAACGAAAAGTATCATTATTTCGATACAGAGTTTTCGGGAAGCGAAAAGACTTTTTCGGCAATTCACGCGGGCGACCTTATGATATTCGGCGGAAATTGTTTGGTACTGTTTTATGACGATATAAAAAATTCCCCCTACGAATATATTAAACTCGGCTCATTAACTTCGACAAAAGGCTTAAAGAGCGCTCTCGGCAATAAAAGTGTAAAGGTGGAATTTAAGAAATGAACACAAAAGAATTTATAAAAATTATGGACAGCGGAGCTGAGGTAATTGCGTTTAGCGAAGTGCATCAGCATATGACCTATCTCTCTAACGAGGCTATGAAAATAACCTGCGAGCTTAATAATTCCTATCATACTCCCGAGGAGATTAAGGAGCTTATGGAAAAGCTCACAGACAGAGAGTTTCCCGAGGGAGCGTATATGTTTCCGCCGTTTTATACCGATTGCGGTAAGAATATTAAACTCAGCAAGGGCGTGTTTATAAACTCGGGATGTCAGTTTCAGGACCAGGGCGGAATCACTATCGGTGAGGGTACCTTAGTCGGCCCTAAAACCGTTATCGCTACCCTTAACCATCATATGAACCCCGAAAAGCGCGCAAACCTTATCCCTAAGCCCGTTAAAATCGGCGCTAAGGTTTGGATAGGCGCGAATGTTACAATACTTCCGGGAGTAAATATCGGCGACGGAGCGATTATCGCCGCTGGAGCTGTGGTGAATAAAGACGTTGCTCCTAATACCGTAGTAGGCGGAGTGCCGGCGAAGTTTATAAAAAATATCGAGATTGACTGATAGTTTTAATCTTATTTTAATTATAAAGCTTTATATTTATATTGAATAGCTATGAGGTGAATTTCGATTAAGAGGTTATTGGTTGTAGAGGATGAGAAAGATTTAAACGAGATAATAACTAAACAGCTTAGGATCAACGGTTATGTTGTGGACTCGTGCTTCGACGGCAGACAGGCTTATCGTAGGCGGTTATGACGGAGCGGTGCTGGATGTTAAATACAGTCGTAGAAATACGGCTGTATTTTTTTCTGGACTTTTCGGATTTAACGTATTATAATAGTTGTGTTAATTTAAAACATAGGAGGAATCTATTATGGAAAAGAAAAAAAGCGCAACTCCTTGGAAGATTGCGTCAGTAGTTTTAGCTGTGGCTTTAATCGCTGTATCATGTACTTGGGCGTTTACCGCTAATAACAAAGCTCCCGTGACTTCCAGCATTTTTGCGGCCGACACAGCTAAGAAGGACAGCTCTAACGCGTTATCGCTTTGGACAAAGGGCGCTAAGCTTAAATCTCAGCTTACCGACTATATGAAAACTATTACTGATAAAAGCTCTAAGGACTTTATTCCGGTAGAGAGCAGAATCGCTGTTTTCGATATGGACGGTACACTCTGCTGTGAGACTGACCCCGGTTACTTTGACCACAAGCTCCTTTACCATCGAGTAATGGAAGATCCCGATTATAAGGATAAGGCGAGCGCCGAGGAGAAGGCAACAGCTAAGGAAATCAAAAAGTATTTCGAAACAGGCGAATACCCCGAGGGTATGGACTTAAAGCACGGAAAGGCTGTCGCTACCGCGTTTAAGGGTATGACCTTAAAGCAGTTCGACGACTATGTAAAAGCTTACAGAGATACCGCTATGGAGAGCTATTCCAATATGACTAACGGTCAGGCGTTCTATAAGCCGATGCTCCAGGTTATCGACTATTTACAGGAAAACGACTTTAAAGTTTATATAGTAAGCGGTACAGACCGTCTTATTACACGCGGACTCGTAGATGGAGCGATTGACATTCCTTTAGCCCAGATGATCGGCTCTGACGAAAGCTTAGTCGCGAGCAACCAGGGCGGCAAGGACGGACTCGAATATACATTCGAGAAAAACGATAAGGTTATTACAGGCGGTAAGTTCCTTATTAAGAACTTAAAGATGAACAAGGTAAGCGTTATCGAGCAGGAAATCGGACAGCAGCCCGTACTTTCTTTCGGAAACAGCTCGGGTGACGGCGCTATGGCTAACTTCGTTATCAATAATAACAAGTACAAGAGCGCTGCGTTTATGCTCTGCTGCGACGATACCGAGAGAGAAAACGGTAACGTTAAAAAAGCCGATAAGATGTACAAACTCTGTAAAGAGAACGGTTGGACAGCAGTATCTATGAAGAACGACTGGACTACTATCTACGGCGATAATGTTACTTATAATAAAAAGTAAATAAACTTTAAGGAGAGCGGCTCAAATTGAGCCGCTTTTCTGTATCTAAAAATAAATTAAAAAATTGATAAATTGGGTAGATATATTGTATTTCGTTATGCTATAATTAGTAATCATTAATATTTGTTATTAAAAAATCTGTCGGGAGATGAATCTATGGAATTTCCAAATACAGCGAGAGGCTTAAAAAAAATATTTGCAGGTGAAATAATAGGGTTGATCAGCGTCGCTCTACTGCTTATGGCGTCGATACTTATGGTGCCTAAGGCGGGAGAAAAGGAAGTTAACGATGACGCGGTTGCCGTGTTAATCTTTTTTGTCTCGTTTATAGTAGGCTCCTTTATTTCGACCATAGTAAACGGTATAGGATTATTTAATCTTCGCAAAGATGACAAATACTTTAAAAGAGCGTTTATGTTTTTTGTGATAAGTCTGTCGATAAACGCTTTCGGTTTTTTTGTTGTACCTGTTTTTTTTATTTTTGTGAGATTTTTCATAAGTATTATACCGACTGAAATGATTGAACACGCGCGCAGTATTACGTCGGATCTTATTACCGTTCTTGTAAGCGCGGCAGACGCGATAATAAAGATTATGGTAATGCAGGGGATTATGAGTATATTTAAAAAATTAGGTGACCGCGAGTCCTCAAAACACGGTAAGAAATCTATATACGCGCTTGCGATATTAACTTTTGTTCATGTTCTGATAAACTTTATAGTTCCCTTTTTAGGCGGTAAAACAAATTCGATAGAAGCTCTGCTTTTATCACTTCCGTCGCTGGCGCTGATTATAGCTGAATACGTTATTTATTTATCGTATATAAAACGGATGATTACAGTATTGGAACCGAGCGAAATAAATAAGCTTGAATCTCGGTTAAGCGAATAAAACAGATAATAACCGTAAGTAGAAAAGAGGAGATTTTTTGAATATTTATATGATTTCAAATACATTTATCTGGATTTGTTCGCTTGTAAGCTTTATAGTCGGAGCGATTATGTTTTTTAAGCCGAGCAAACCCTTATTCGCCAAGATGATTACAATGGCTATAGGATGTATAGCTTTCGGACGGATTTTCCAAGTTGTCAGATTAATGACAGATTCCGAGGCGTTAAAGAAATTTCAACTCGGTTTTCTCGGAGTTATCGGAAGCTTAGTGTTTCTGTTTGCCGTTAATTTTTGTATTGTTGATAAAGCGGTTGATGACCGCTCGCCGAAAAACCAAAAATACAGATTTATTCCGATTGTGTTTCCGATTTTAGCGGCCGCTTTTTATATGATATTTATAGGCTTTGCCGATGTTAATTTAATTGTCAAAATATGCGGAGCGGTGTTAACGCTTTTTGTAGTTCAAAGCATTTATTTCAACGCAAAGCATATATTCTTTCCCGACCTGGAAACAGGTGTTTTAGGCGCTTTAAAGCCGTACAACATTTTGGCTTTAATTTACGCGTATTTATGTCTTGCGGAGATAATTGCGTTAAGCGGAGATTATTATATTTTAGACTTAGCGCTGAGTTTTGTTATGGGTATTGTGATTATTCTGTTAATACCCGCTGTCGCGAAGGGGGTTAAGAAATGGAAAATCTGATATATGTTTTGTTTCTGTGTATTGTAACCCCGATGTTACTATTGATTTTACTAACTAAAAAGAAATCAAAACTTATAACGGGATATATGGTAATAGGTATCGCATCGGCGCTTTTTATATCGGAATTAAATAACATTGTTCTGTCTTATTTGGGAAACGACAGCTATTTTGTATCAACTACGCTTACTCCGATTACCGAGGAGATAATAAAGGCGCTTCCGATTCTGTTTTTCGCCTATATGTTTTCCGATAATCTCGAAATTCTTTTACCCTTGTCTTTTTCTACGGGTATAGGCTTTGCGCTGTTTGAAAATATGGTACTGTTGCTTAACTTAAACGCCGAAATATCTATCGGGATTACGGCGGTAAGAGGTCTCGCTACCGCTCTGATGCACGGAGTATGTACGGCCGCCGTAGGACTTGGGATGAGCTATGTTAAGAAAAAGAAAGAGCTCTTTTACTGCGGGACTTTCGGCCTGCTTATAGTCGCGATTCTTTATCACGGATTCTATAATATGCTGGTACAGTCGTCGGTTTATGTTTTAGGATTTATCCTTCCCGTAATTACCTATATTCCGCTTCTTCTCAGGCAGTATAATTATATTAAAGCTAAAAGGAATAAAGAGGTAGAACATAATTCACAATAAAAATATTAATTTTTTTGAATTAACATATTGACAACGTATGAATAATATGATATAGTGTAGTCAACAGGTTAATTACTGATGTAGATAACCAAATAAAAATAACAAAGAGAGGTACTGAAAATGACTAAAACAAGAACAAGAGTAATCGCGTTTATTCTCGCGATTATAACGGCAATTTCTGTTGGATCATCATTAGTATTTACAGCTACAGCCGTTACAACTAAGTCAACAGTCTCAACATCTAAAGAAAACGAGGATGAAGACGAAAATGATGACTTAGACGAGGATGACGACGAAAAGCTTTTCTATGTTGATGAGGACGACTCGGGAGCCGAGTTTGAAACCGACGGGCAGTACTGGAAGGACGCCGCAGGCGAGGTTATATATGAGATGATTTACAGATGTATCGATCATCTTGCCGATTCAAGCTGGGTAGGCAGTGTGTTCTCTATGGGCGGACTTGTTGTTTTTAAATCCATTTACGATGCTATTAATCCTAAAAATAATGAGCCGAGTCCCGATACAAAGCTCGTACTCGACGCTGTAGAAAAGCTCTCGGATAAGGTAAGTGAAAATCACAACGAGGCGATGAAAGCGTTTAATAAGCTCGACTTAAATATTTCCACACAGGGTTTCAGAAGCTCAATAGACGACCTTACAGACAGCAACAAGCAGGTCGTAGATTCACTGAAACAGTACAGTATTAAAACAGATACAAAATCTAAGGACGTAATCAGCAAATCTCAGTACAACGCGTATGTAAAGGCGTTAAAGAACGCCGAGCTTGATTTCAGCACACTTCAGAAAAAGCTTACTTCCGTAAACAATTTCCTTAAAGGTTATAAATACCAGAACGAGAAAAATCCCGGATATATCTCTTACGTTGATTATCTTTTAACTAAGGTCAGCGAAAAAAACGCAAGCCATACATTCAGCAAAGCTGCTGATTTAAAAACAGCGGCTAAGGGAATGAAGAGAGAGATTAAAAGTATGCAGGGTACCTGCATAGCTTACGGCGCTACCTTGGCGGAAATAACACATCTTCAATACAAGGTTGACGAATACGAACAGGCTCAGGCTGAAAAGAACGCGTCGACAGAAGAAGAAAAAGAGGATGCGGCTGATTTAAAGAAGCAGATGACCGATACGCGCGACGAGAGATTAAAGCAGATTAAGGATATGACCGATGTCGCTCGTAAATATTACAAGAAGGCGATTATCTATATCAACAGAGCGGGCGTAGCTAAAGTAAAAATCGGCGAAGCTGAAAAAACATTCCCGAGCTTCGGCGACGCTTGGGGAACAGCAATGCACTCAGGCAAAAAGTTTACGGTAACTCTTATTAAGGACGTAACGGCAGACGCAGCGAGAGGACTTAACGAGGCAGGTCTTGGAAGTGACTACGGCTTTAATGGTAACGGTGGCTTAATCGCTAAGGATGATAAAGAAGAAATTTTGGATTTAAATAAGCATAAAATAGATTGCACAAGAAAGGCTTTTACATTCGCCGATATTGAACTTAATTCCAATATTACAATCAAAAACGGTACTATCAAAAACGCTACAAGAATTATTAACCTCAATAACACAGAAAAGGATAGAGGCGCTAAGATTACTATCGACAACGTAAAAATGCTTGGCTGTAAGAATACAGCGGTTTACTTTAATTGCTATAAGGATACAACCTTTACCCTTAAAAACAGCGAGATAAGCGATACAGCTAAGGGCGGAGCGATTCATGTAGATTGGCACCTTAAATATCAGATTGAAAACACAGCCTTTAATAATAACAAGGGTGAATACGGCGCGGCTATGTACGGAATGTACGCCGCGGACGGAAGCTATCTTAAAAAATGCAGCTTTACAGGCAACGAAGCCGACAAGAGCGGCGGAGCTTTATACAGCGTATATAACGTATCCGATTCTACATTTAAAAACAACAAGGCAAAAGACGGAAAAGGCGGAGCGTTCGCTTACTGGGGAAGCGTTACTAACTGTACCTTTGAAGGCAACACCGCAACCGATCAGGGCGGAGCCGTATGGGTTCAGGCTGATGTAAACGGTTGCACATTTAAAAATAATTCAGCGAACGGAAACGGCGGAGCGCTCTTCGTTCAGTCTAAGAACAAGACGGTCAACGGCTGTAAATTTGAGGGTAACTCAGGACATAACGGCGGAGCTTTAGCGTACGACTACGACGGAAACTGCACAAAGAACTGTACGTTCAAAGGAAATAAAGCCTCAGGCGACGGCGGCGGTCTTTATATCCCCACCGATCAGAACGGAAAGGTAGAGAGTTGCACATTTGAGAGTAATACCTCGGGTGCCGACGGCGGCGCGATCAGCGTTTGCGCTCACACTGACTTAACCCTTACAGGCAGTACAATTACAAATAACCGCGCTCACGGTAAGGGCGGCGGAGTATACCTCGGAGCTTTGAGCTTTAACGACCATCACTTTACAAACGTAACAATTACAGGAAACTGGTCTGATGTACACGGCAGCGGAATTTACTGCAATACTATGACCGCCGCGGCCGCTGACGTAGCAGTTCACGGTTCTGTAATCATCAGAAACAACGGAAGCGAAAACGCTTATATGGTTCAGGCAGCAGGCAAAAAGGCTATGTTCTATACAAAGAGCAATTTTGACTCAGGTCGTTCCAGTATATATGTATGTTCTTCCACAAACAGCGATATCGCGGTAGTTGACCTTAATATGAAGGCTCACGAAGGAGCGTTCCACTCCGACAAAGGAAGAAGACTCTACAGAGGTTCATGGCATAACTACACACTCTACCTTGATACATGGAACGGCGGTTCCATCTTTACCCCGGGCTTTATAGCTTTAATCGGCGGCGGTGTACTCTTGGTTGCTCTCGCTGCCGCGACAGTTATTATCTTAAAGAGAAGAAAAAAGAAAGCCTTAGCTTCTGAAACAGACTCTGAATAAGTATAACAGTAATAAAATATATCGGCTCAGGCAGGCCGCCTGAGCCGAAGTAAAATTTTATAATAGGATAAGTGGCGAAAATGGAAAAACAAATTTATAATCCATCAACAATGAAACGAATTCAGGAAATAGATTTACTTAAAGCTATCGCGATTATCGCGATGGTTTTTATCCATGTTTATGATGCTTCAACCAGGCTGAGTATTACTACTCCCGTTGAAGCTTCTACCGTATGGATTGTAGAGTTTATGGGAAATATACCGAGCGCCGGTGTATTTATGTTCGCTATGGGCTGGGGAGCCGCTTTTTCAAGTCGTTCAACACCTAAGACATATTTAAGCCGTTTAAGACAGCTTGTAATTCTCGGCGTTGTTATTAACTTTTTTGAACAATACATACCTTCGCTTATCGACCCCGCGCATTTCGGGTCGATAGCTGAGATCGCGCCGTCTATTATTGCGGTAGATATTTACTTTTTCGCGGCGTTCGCTATGATATACTTCGCGTTGATGAAGGGCTTAAAAAATAAAGCGGTACTTGCTGTCGGAGTAAGTGTATTAATTGTGGCGGTATGCTTCACGGTAAACTGGATATTCGGGTTCGAGACTTTCTCAACAGGCAACAACTGGCTTGATACACTTATAGGACTTTTTATAAGGGAGAATAAGTACTCGTTCTTCCCATTTGTTTCATGGATTGTATTTCCTATAGTCGGTTACGGAGCCGCTAAGCTTTTTAAAACGGCGACCGAACGCAAGAGTGTATTAATCTTCTCGATTGTTATCGGTACCGCGCTTATAGCTTTTGCGGAAATAATGATGTATTTGTTTAATGTAGGAGATGTCGTTTTTGTCGGAGCTCATACCTCTCTTGACGGAGAATATTACTCTATGCATCCTCTGTGCGCGGTTTGCGGTATAGGATTAATATCGCTGGAGTTTGCGGCTGCCAACCTGATTATGATGGCGGCTCGTCAGAGGTTGGCTAAATTTTTAAGCAAAATGAGCAAGAATGTTATGGAGATTTATATTGCCCAGTGGGTACTTATAGGTTTCTTGTCTCCTGTACTTATTTTAGTGAAAAACCTTTGGGTGAATTTACTCATCGGGGTTGTTGTGCTTATAGGTTCTTACTTCGGAGCTGAGTTATATATAAAGCTTATGCTGAAACTAAAAGCCCGTAAGGAAGCCAAGCTTGAGCTAAAATCAAATAATTAATCAGTTATTATATAATTTAGACCCGCCTGATTTGGGAGGGTCTAAATTTATTGAGGCTGAAAAACTGTTTAATCTTTATGATAAATACTTGAAACATACTGACGATAAGGTTATAATTATAGGAAATAGTATCAATTCGGAGGATACGATGTCGGATTTCGGAAAGTTTTATCTCGATAAAGAAAAGGATATAATAGTCGAACTCAATATGACCGAGCAAAAGCTTGAGTATGTGCTTAGAACGCCTAATCACGCTAAGGGTAATCTTATCTCTAATTTAGCGAACGTTTGCGGTCTGAAGCTTAGTACAGGCGGCGACGGTTTAAAGGTAATTAGGGGAGAGATTCCCTGTTATGTTGACGAGCGTAACCGAGAGGTTTATATACTAAGATTAGCCGATACAAAAATAGCTAATATCTATCCCGACGGTAGTATTGAGCGCAAGGCTTATGTACCCGCTATCTCAAAAACTTTAATGAGCCAGACTAAAGATTACACTCTGGACGCAAGGAAAACTCTCGTAAAAACTTATATCCTGCGTGAGTATAAGTTTAAAACCGACCTCCATACTCATATGAACGCTAATCTCGACGCCGATTTACTTATCGCGCTCGGGATTTTCCACCAAATCCGCTATCCGCTTTATTATATCAAAAAGCTTAAACTCCGCTGTACAGACGAACAGCTTGATATGCTTTACGCTCAGCGCAAAAGAGTTTCGGCTGAGTTTAAAGATTCAGAACTTACGGGAAAATATCTAACCCGTAAGATAGACGATAATACGTTTATAAATTTTGCCGATTTTATTCTAAATAACCTCGAAAACGCTTCGTATAACATAGCGAAAATCCGCGCCTCGCTCACTATTCTGAAAGACAGTCAGGCAGTTTTTACCAACCTTGAGAAAGTTTATCTCTACCGCTATGTTTTTACTAAAGGTAAGCCTTTCGGTGAAACTGTTCCGCTTTCGAATATCGACAGTATTCCCGACGACGATATAAAAAACGCGCTCAGAAAAATGATAGAGGATAGTAAAAAGTCCTCTTATACAAATCTGACGTTATTCAAAAATAAGCTTCTATGGATTGCCAGAAGTTGCAGAAAATGCGGTGTAGAGTATATCGAGATTTCGGATACTACTCTTGTTAAACCCGAAGCAGCTCCTGATATGCTCGCGGAGGTTCACTCCGTAATGCCTGAAATTACAAGAGAAACGGGCGTTACAATCCGATTCTTAGCGGCTATAAGACGTATCCCGCTCACAATCGTGAGGGATAAGGCTAACGCTTATGAGGATTTGCAAAAACAGATTTTAACAATCCGCGCTATTGCTAATGATCCTTATGTAGCCGGAAGCGATATTATCGGCGAGGAGATTAACGATATTAGAGATCTCCGTTCGGTAATCCGCGAGTTAGTCGCGATAGCCCGGGACAACAACGGTTTTGTAATAAGAATCCACGCGGGTGAAAACGACGGACTTCGAGATAATGTACAGAACAGCTTAGCCTGTGTAAAGGAGTCGCTCGCGAAAGGGCAGAAAATGCCGTACTTACGTATCGGCCACGGACTTTATACCGCTAACTTAAACTCAAAAAAGGGAAAAGAACTTATAAAACAGCTTAAAGAAAGTAAAGCGGTTCTCGAGTTCCAGCTTACGTCTAATGTCCGTCTTAATAACTTGAGTTCGCTCGACAGACACCCTATACGGCAGTATCTTAACGGCGGAGTAAGCTGTGTTCAGGGTACCGACGGGGGAGCTATATACGGAACGGATTCTATCGACGAACAGCTTGCTCTCGAACGACTGCTTGATTTGAGTTATGACGAAATGCTCGCTATGCGTAAAGCCGAGCAGAGAGTGCTCGAAAAGAGTATGACGAGCTTTTATAAAAAGTATAACGCTTTTATCGCCGAGATCGACAGCTCGGACGTTAAGTCGTATTATAAAAAGAAGATTTCGCAAACTCCTTCTTCCGAAACGGAAGTATTTATTGCTCCGCAAAAGCTCGACAGCGCCGAGTGCCTCAGCGCTCAGATTCGGGAGATTCCGACCGATAAAGTACCCGTTATACTTCTCGGCGGAAGCTTTAATAGTAAACGCCGGTCTATACGTATTAACCCTAAGCTAATCAACCTAATAGATACATTGGTTGAGAAATTGGATCCCGAAAAAGTATGCTTTGTAATAGGTAACAGGCTGACCGCCTACGAGAAGGAGCTTGTTAATAAGGCTCGTGAGCGATTCGAGATTTACGCGATTGTTCCGACGAGGATTACCGCGCCGGAATCGAAACGTCTTAGGGAAAGTAAAGTCGGCGTGAGGGTTTCTATAGAGCCGACCGGGATGGGACTTTATAAGAGCTTCGCGTACGAAATTTTTAAACGCCGGCCGTCTGTCGTAGTAGCTTTAGACGGTAACTCCGCGGGAGCGAATACGATTCAGGAAGCTAAAAACGGTAAGAAAAAAGCGATGATTTTCGTATACAAGGGAGCGCGTGTGCTTTATACTAAGGCTCGTACGATTCAAGGATACGTTACGGTGTTCGACGACGAAAAAATCGCCGGTAAAATTATTGAAGCCGTCGATAAAGTAAACTCTGAAATGAATAAAGAATAATTTTATAATTTACGGAGAGGTAAGGAATGGTAAAAAAGATTATTGTTCTTTTCCTTGCGGTATTATGTGTATTTGCGGTAGGTTGTACTGATAATCCGCGGGAGAATAGTTCTTCGGCTGACGTGAAGAATACGAGTAATACCGAAAAAAGAAAGCTGATAATTGACACTGATACCGCTGGGGATGACGCGGTCGCGTTAATTATGGCGGCTAAGGATAAAAACGTCGACATTCTCGGCGTAACGGTTTCCGCGGGTAACGTAAAACTGAATCAGGCGGTAGATAACGCGCTTATGACGCTTGAAGCCGCGGGTAGTAACGCTCCTGTGTACGCGGGAGCTTCTAAGACGTATAACGGTAAGGAACGTAAAACTTTCAGCGTGTTCGGTAAAGACGGAATGGGTGATAAAGGTTTGATTCATCCTAAGCGTAAGGCTGAGAAGAAAAGCGCGGTAGATTTTATTATCGACACGGTAAAGGCAAATCCCGACGAGGTCGAAATCGTAGCTCTCGGACCTGTTACCAACTTAGCTTTCGCGCTCGATAAAGACAAAAAGACGATGAAACACGTTAAAAAGTTCTGGTCAATGGGAACCTGCGGGTTCGGAGCGGGCAACGCTACTCCCGTAGCTGAGTTTAACGTCTATCACGACGCGCCCGCGTATAAAGTCCTCGCCGAGTCGGGAGTTACGGTAACGGCTATTGGTTTAGATATGCTTTCTGAGAATACTCATTTCATAAAGAAAGAGTTAGACGAGTATAAGAAAAAGGGCGGATTGTTTGAGTTTATCGCTAAAGCCTACAGCGGATTGCTTGCGTTTAATAAAAAGGCGAGAGGCAGTGAGTTCGGAGACGTGCCCGACGGCGTGGCTATGGCGTGCGTGTTGTGGGACGGTTATCTCAAAGAAACTAAACCTTGTCACGCAATCGTAATGACAGATGATAACGACGCATACGGACAGGTTATTCTCTATAAGGAGGGAATCGGCTACGACTCGGGAATTAAGTTTAAAGATTATAATTTCAATGTCGCTTATAAAACCGATAGTAAAGTTTTTAAAGAAAAGCTAGAAGATATTTTATCAAAATAAAAATTTATTTCAGGAGTTTATATGAAACAGTCTATACCTCTAAAATCCATAAAAAATGCCCGCGAGCTGGGCGGTTATACTACGACCGACGGTCGAAAGATAAAAAACGGATTGCTTTTGCGCACAGCGGCGCTCGGCGGAATATCCGAACAGGACGTAAAAATACTAACCGATACCTATAAACTACAGCATATTGTAGATTTCAGAATGGATATGGAAATCGAAAAGGGCGCTGACCCCGAGATTGACGGAGCGATGTATCACCATTTTGACGTGATAGATTTATCGTCGTTGTCTGACGACGGCGCGGCGGATTTTAAGGTCGATACCTCGGATATAATTAAAACCGTTGAGATTACGATTAAAAGCGGATTCCTTAACGATAATATGTATATCGGATTTTTAGCGGCGGATAAAGGCAAAAATGCTTATTCCGAATTTTTCCGCATACTTATAAACTCGGCTCCCGACCGCGCGGTGCTCTGGCATTGTACCAACGGAAAAGACAGAACAGGGCTCGGCGCTATGTTGATACTTTCAGCTCTCGGAGCCGACGAGGATTTGATAATTGAGGATTATCTTTTAACTAACGAATATTTCGCCGATAGGATAGAGAGTACAAAACAGCTTTTAAAATCAAAGGGACTCGACGATGACTATATTACACAAGCGTTACTCGTGTTCGACGCTGTTAATAAACAGTATATGATAAACGCTATGGCGTATCTTAAAAAGACGTACGGCTCGGTTATGGGATATATCCGCGACGGACTTAATATAACAGAGGATGAGATTAATTCCTTAAAAGAAAAATATTTAATCTGAAATATATAGAAAGACCACCCGTTGAATTTCAACGGGTGGTCTTAACTTTAAAAGTTATTATTTGAGTAACTCGCCTGCGTTTTCCGCGCCGTCCATTTTAGCAATGAACTTTTGAATACAGGTAGCGTCCTTAATATCTATTCGTCCGTTTCCGTTAACGTCGCCTAAAAGCTTAGCGTCATCGGAGAGCGTTTCGAGAGAGGCGATAGATTTCTGAATAAGAGTAGCGTCCTTTATGCTTATTAGGTTATCTCCGTTAGCGTCGCCGATAATGCCCTTGGGCGCCGGTGTAACAGGTTCGGTAACGGGAGCTGATGTAGGAGCTTCGGTGGTTGCTTGTGTAGGAGCTTCGGTGGGCTTAGGCTTTACGGGAGTATAATCCTCGAACTTATTTCCCGCCTTAAAGATTTTACTCTTACCCTCGAGTGAAAGTCCCGATTCCTGATGTCCGGGGTAACGGTGCGTAGATGATTCGCTCGCGCTTTCGGTGAATATAATCATACCGTCCGAAAGCTCCTCCGGAACATCGAGTACATAGTAACCCGTAGCGCTGTCCATTTTCATAGCCTGACCCGGCCAAGCGCCGTTGTTTGAAGCGCCTGAGTAAATGTACGCGTATACAGCTGACCAATTGTAGCTTGTGTTGTCGAAATAAACCCGCTGTACAGCGTTTGGATCTTCTTTGGTGTAAGTGAATGTAGCCGGTGAACTCCATGTTGTGCCGTCGGTAGCCTTTACGCTGACCTTTGTGGATTCGCCGTAATCTACGCCCGAGCCTATTGTGATAACCTGGCCGTTTGTGTAATTTGTATAAGCTCCGCCGTCAATAGAATACTGAGCGGATGTCGCGTTTTCGAAGTTGAGCGTAACTTTCATTATGTCTGTTTTATAGGAAGTAGAAGCTGTAGCGTACGCCGACGGACCGGCGGGTTCTGTGCTGTAGAATACAGCGATACCTGTGTTGCCGATAGAACCCGTAATAGTCGTGCTTGTAACAGTCCATTTGCTTCCCGAAACCTCGTCGGTATAAGTGCCGGGTTTTACCAGACTGTCTACATTCGGAACAGTCTTTGTACCGCTCGAGCCGTCCGCGGATACTACTACCGCTCCGCCGTCACGACATACAACGTCGCATTTATCGCCGTAGCCGTAGCTCTCGCGTCTGCCGACTAAAGCGTTTTTAAAGTGGTTTACGGAAGCGACTTCCTTGGATTTGTAATGTGTGCTTCCTTTACTGCCGGCGTAGATGCTCTCTCTGTCGGTAGAGTTCGGTCTCGAAAGATAAAGCGCCTGAGCGTCGCTTCTTGAACCGAGTACCGCGTAAGAACGGTCAATAACGTTCTGATTTAGATTTTTAGTCCAACCGCCGTTATCCGTGTTATTCGAGAAAGTATCGTGGCTTTCGCCCCAATAAATGAGCTTAGTTGCGTCTACGCCTTTTTTAGACCAGTGGCCGTTATTTGTGACAACCTTTTTGTCACGCATAGCGCCTGTAACTTCTCCGCTGTAATTACAGTCGCTTACGCTTATGTACTTGGTATATTCCTTCATAACGTCGGCGGCTTTTCCGCCTGGGTTATCGAGAATTTCTCCGTAAGACCAAAGTCCCACGCTTTTAACCATACTAAAGAAGTTATCGCCCTCCGCGGGTGTGCCGATATGTTTAGCCGCGTCAAAACGGAAACCGCTTACTCCTAAGCTTTTCAGGTCGTTTAAGTAGCTTTTAACTATATTCTGTACATAGCTGTCCTCGGTTTTAAGGTCTTGCATACCGATATCGCCGTGAGTAACCTGATAACGATTACTCCAGTCGGTTACTTTACCCATAGTGTGCCAGTATTTACTATCCTTGAGGTTGTCCTGAATTTTTCCGTGATCGCCTGTAAGGTGGTTCGCTACAATATCGACAATAACTTTTATACCGTATTTCTTAGCTTCGGTACAGAGAGCTTTAAGCTCATTTCTGTTGCCGAGGTCATTGTAGTCGATATAAAAACCTCTCGGCTGATAAAGCCAGTACCATTTTCCCGAGCTGTCCGCGGGCTGAGCGGGGGAGGTTTGAATAGTATTAAATCCCGCCTGAGCGATACTCTGAAGCTCGTTTTTGATGTCGTTATACTTCCAGTTAAAACACTGTAGAATATTACCGTCCTCGATTTTACTTGGAAGTCCGTAATCCACAGCGGTCTCATTAGCTGAAGTATCCGCGGCGGCGGTTTGAATCGCTCCGAATGTGAAGCATGAGATTAAAATGCTTACGCACAGTAATAATCCCGTAATCCTTTTTGTCATTTTTCTCAACTCCTAAATCTTATAAACAAAATGTCTACCCTTTTATTGTATCAAAACGCCGTCTTAAATTCAATAAGCGTATTGCACAATACGAAATTTTATTAATTTTATTGATATGTAGAAAACGCTAATCAAAAAATGTGTTGAGTTGATATGGCAGGATTAAAAAATCTCTTTTTTGTGTTATATTTTTATTGTTTATTTCTTAAAACTATGTTAAAATGTCAACAACAAAAAGAAAACAGAGTAGTTGGTATTGCCCGCTCAGCTGCGCGCCGCGTGCGCCGGAGCAATGGCTTAATTGCTGTTTACGCCTTACCCGCCCACGGTAACAGCGTAAGGTAAACAACTATTTGTGGGCGGAAAGGCTATGGGAATTATTATGAATAACAAACTCAAAAGATTGTTAGCTGTTATTCTTGCCTGCGCGTTAATTTCAGCCGTATTTTTCTCGGTACAGGCTAACGCCGCGGTAACGAATAACAAAGTTCTCGAAGAAATCGCTAAGCAGACTCAGGATAAAAATAACTACGCTTTCGATTTCAGAGAAGATTCAAGCCCCAAAAAATCAAAAATGTTAACAGGCGGGATAGGAGGTTCACGGTATCCCGACTCGTATGATTTACGTAATGTCGATACCGACGGCGACGGCACGGGAGATACAAGCTATGTTACCCCCGTGAAGTTCCAGAATCCGTTTGGTTCGTGTTGGGCGTTTGCGGCTGTCGCGGCGGCTGAAACCTCAATCCTCGGTAATCCGCTTCTTCAGGATGATTACCTAAATACACGTACTATGGATCTTTCCGAAAAGCACCTCGCTTGGTTTAACGGAACTCCTCTCGATGACCCCGAGGATCCGCAGAACGGCGAGGGAGGTATTTTTGACGGAAATAAAAAAACGTCTCAGGTTCTCGATTCGGGCGGAACGCCTATTTCCGCTACAAGTATGTTCTCGTCAGGCGTAGGACCCGTCCTTGAGTACGGCAATAACCCTAAGGTACAGGAGCTGTTCGGTGATATTCTTGAGTACCACGGAAAGAAAAAGCTTATTGATTATGATAACGACGGTAACCCGTTTTGCTACTCTTACGAGGACGACTGGTCGATTGACGAGAGCTTGAGATTCGCGCAGTCCTTCCGCTTAAAATCCACTTACCAGCTCCCGTCTCCGGCGGAGGTTTCTCCGCGGTATAAGGCGAGCGCGATAGGGGCGATGAAGGAACAGCTTATGAATAACAGAGCTGTCGAAATCGGCTTCTGCGCGGACAACAGTCAGCCCGTAGGCGCTGACGGAGAAGCCGGCAAAACCCTTTATATAAGCGATAAGTGGGCTCATTATACCTACGACGCGAAAGCCCGGGCAAACCACGCTGTAGCAGTTATAGGCTGGGACGACAACTATCCTAAGGAGAATTTTACTCATAGTATCCCTGACTCAAATGATAGCGAAGGCAACGAAGTTTCCTACAGCGTCGAAGAAGCCGAAAAGCTCACTACACCCAAGCGTAACGGCGCGTGGCTTGTTAAGAACAGCTGGGGTGCCGGTACGGAGGATTTTCCGAACTACGGCACAGGTGACTGGGGTATACCTGTAGAGAAAAAGGACAAGGACGGAAACGTTATCAAGGATAAAAACGGCAATCCCGTTATGGTCGGCTCAGGCTACTTCTGGATTTCCTACGAGGATAAAAGCATTAGTAGCGTTGAAGCGCTCGAATTTGATAAGGTGAACACTAAGGATTATTATGTTTATCAATACGACTATATGCCGGTAAACAGCATTGAATCCGCGGCGATTTCGGATTTAGTCAGCACGTCGAACGTGTTTACCGCCGCCGACGATTTTAATGTTACCGAAATAACCTGCCAGACCACTACTCCGAACACAAAGGTTCACTATGATTTATACGCGCTTAACGATAACTTTACCGATCCCGCCGACGGTGTAAAGCTTTACGAAACGGATGTTGAGTACGGGTGGGGCGGTTTTCACCGTCAGGACCTCGACAAACCCGCTGTTATAAAAAAAGGACAGAGATTCTCCGTGGTAGTAACTCAGCAGGCTTCGGATGATAAATATATATTTAATACCTACTTCGGAATAAATGATAAATACGCTGATGAAGCTAATATGCTCAACTATAGTAAGGGTATTATTAACGAGGGCGAGAGTATGCTTTTCGCTAACGGTCAATGGATTGATATGTCCGGTAAATGGATTAAGGACTTCATTATGGGTGAAGAAAGCTACTACGTTGATATGGATAACTTCCCGATTAAAGCCTACGGTGATGTAATCGAAGAACCCGAAGCTCCGTCAACTCAACCCGGCGCGGATAAGCCTGTTGCTACAGCTAAAAAAGCTAACCCGATGAAAGTAACGTTATCGCCTAAGTCGGTAAAGGCTAAAAATCTCAAGGCGAAAAATCAGACTGTTAAACCTCTGAATGTGAAAAATGCACAGGGCAAGGTAACGTATAAGCTTGTTAAAACGGGTACTTCCGCTAAGCTTTACGGTAAGCTTAAAATAAACAGTAAGGGTGCGATTACTCTCAAAAAAGCTAATTACACTAAAAAGACCTACACAGCAGCCGTAAAAATTAAAGCTGCCGGTAACTCAAAATACATGAGTAAATCAATTACAGTCAAGGTTAAGATTAAAGTAAAGTAGGGGAGGTTTAATGATGAAAAGATTTATCAGCGTTATTCTTTCGTTATCGGTGCTCGCGAGCGTTTTCGCTGTTATGCCTTTTACGGCGTACGCGCGTTACGATGATTACGAAGAAAAGAAAAATGACGAATATGAATATTTTTTAAATAAAGACGGAACTGTTCAGGTTTCCTCGTATCTTGGTAAGGACAGCGAGGTCGTTATACCCGATACCATTGAGGACTGTCCCGTTACCGGAATCAGCAGCTATACCTTTGAGGGTTGTGATTTTATAACGAAAATCAAAATTCCGGACACGGTTATTACGGTCGGCGATGAAGCGTTCAGTGACACAGCGTATTATAAAAACGAAGATAACTGGGACAACGGCACTCTCTATATTGATAAAGTACTCTACGAGGTGAGCGAAGACGCGGAGGGCGAGTTTACGGTAAGGGAAGGTACAACCGCTATAGCTTATTACGCGTTTGTAGGTTGCGAAAAGCTTACTGAAATCACTATTCCCGGCAGCGTGAAAATTCTGCCTTTCAGAACCTTTAAAGGCTGTTACTCGCTTACTGATTTGAATGTCGGAGAGGGTACCGAGATTATAGAGGATCAGTCTTTTGCCGGATGCGAAAAGCTTGAAAATATCAGTCTGCCTAAGACTATAAAAAGAGTAGGTGTAAAGGCGTTCGGAAATACAGCCTTTTATAATGACGAATACAACTGGGATAACGGCGCTCTTTATTTGGACAGTATATTGCTTGAGCTTGACAGCGAGTTTACGGGAACTTATAAGGTTAGAGAAGGTACAACGGTTCTCGCTGATTCCGTGTTTGAAGAATCTAATATTACAAGAGTGTATTTACCGAAAGGACTAAAGACCTTGTCCCAAAGCGCTTTCAACTTATGTAGACATCTTAAAGATATTCATTTTAACGATGACCTCGAGGAAATCGCCTCTCTGTGTTTCCCGACTTCTTCGGAAATGACCTCGATAGAATTGCCGGAAAATGTAAAGAAAATAGATTATCGAGCGTTTGCTTATACCGATTATAAAGAAATAATACTTCCCGAAAATTTAAAAAAGGTTGGCGCGGAAGCGTTTGTAACATGTAAAAACCTTAAAGAAATTACCATTCCCGCAGGCGTTGAGGAAATAGACCAGGAGGCATTTGGTTATATAGCTCACGTATATATAACCGCGGACGACCAGGGTTATTACACAACCAAAATGGAAGATTTTGTTATCAAGGGATATCCGGGTACAGCCGGCGAAGCCTACGCCGAAGAACACGGCTTTAAGTTTATCGACTTAACCGATCCCGACGCTCTGAAAACAGACATCAGCGATTACTCCTCAAAGCTCGACAAGCTTTCTTATACTTATACAGGTAAGGCAATTAAGCCCGCTGTAACGGTAGAAAATCTCAAGAGCGAGAATTACACGGTTGAGTACAAGAATAATACTAAGGTCGGTATCGCCACAGTCACAGTTATCGGCAAGGACGATTACAAAGGCTCTATAACTAAGGCATTCACTATTACTAAGGCGTCCAATCCGATTACAGTTAAGAGCAACGGTAAAACAGTTAAATATTCTAAAGTTAAAAAGAAGAATGTTACTGTAAGCCCCTTAACCGTCAGCAAAGCTCAGGGAAGTGTAAGCTATAAAAAGGCTTCGGGTAATAAAAAGATTACCGTAAACGCTTCTACAGGTAAGTTTACTGTTAAGAAAGGTTTAAAGAAAGGCACATACTCCGTTAAGGTTAAAGTGACCGCGGGCGGTAACTCTAATTACAAGAGCGGCTCAAAGACAACGTCAGTAAAGATTAAAGTTAAATAAACAAATTACTTGTAGATACAAAAGAGGTAACACTATGAAAAACTCAAAAAGATTCGTCGCTTTACTTATGGCGGGCGTAATGAGCACAGCCGTTTTCGCGGGATGTTCGGCTCAGAATAATACCGAGCCTGTAGAAGCGACGACGCAATCGGTCAAGAGCGGCAGTATAGATTATATGGCGCTTGTTAATAAGACGCACGCTCTGCCTGATAACTGGGAAAAACAGCTTAAAACCGTTCATATAAAAAACTCGGTCGGCGATGATGTAGAGGTTGAGAAAAAGGCTTACGACGCTTATCTAAAGCTTAAAGCAGATTTAAAGAAAGATAAAATCGAAGTAGACCTCGACTCCGCGCGCAGAAGCGTTGCCGAACAGCAGAGAATTATGGACGATTTTACTAAGAAATACGGCGCCGATTACGCGGCTAAAACCGTAGCTAAGCCCGGCTACTCCGAGCATCATACAGGACTCGCGCTTGATTTATATCTCATCATAAACGGTAAAGACGTTACCGAGAACGAGGATATGATTAAGTACACAAAAATCTGGGCGACAATCCACAAAAAGCTCGCGAATTACGGATTTATACTCCGCTATCTCGAGGGAAGCGAGCATATCACAGGCTACGGCTACGAGCCTTGGCATATCCGCTATATCGACGATGTAAAAACCGCTAAGGAAATTACCGATAAGGGTATTACGTTCGAGGAGTATCTCGGTACCGCGAGCGGTAAAAAGGTTACTATCGACTACGGCAGCTCCAAGCTCTATAAAAAAGACGACCTCGAGTCCGCTGTAATCCAGATTAAATGTAAATTCGCTTTTTACGACGGTTTTGAACTCAGCGCTATTCGTTACGCGGGGGATAATTACGCAACCGATAAAAAGCTCAACGAGATTAAAAAGGCCGACCCGAAATCTAAGTACACCGATATAGCTAAATTCCTTATGGATTTCCGTACCTCAAAGAATACAGGCGATACAAAGCTTAAACCTGATACCGACTATAAAGATTATGAATGTTGGTTAGCTCGTACTAAGGACGACGGTTGGGAAGTTCTCGACTTTGGCGGCTAAGTTTTTAAATAATGTAAAAAACATATAGAGAAAAACGGCTTGAAACTCGAAAGGGTTTTGAGCCGTTTTATTATTCCAAACATCCGAAGTTCCTTACATAATAGCGTGAATATCAGATGTAAAAGTAAAAATACCGCGAACTGCCTGCTGACTACTGACTACCGCGAACTGCCTGCTGTTACAGATGGAAGTGTAATTCTATAACCCTATATATTAGTTTTAAAAAAATAGTTTTTTTATAAAATTTTTTATAATGTATATATTTTTACTGTTTATCTGTAACCGTAGGCTCTAAAGCCTGATTATTACTGAGTTTTTTGGGTTACAGATAAAATTTTTCATCTGTAATCATCTGTAACCGTCTGTTAGTTTACAAGTCATACTAAACCGAAAACCGTGGAAGATGAAAGTATAAT
>JAHKZS010000156.1 GCA_020626545.1 bacterium | reverse complement strand
TTGTCAAGTCTTTTTTGAAAAAAATTTTTAAAACATCGTAAAAAAACAAGGCACCCACTTTTTTGTGAGTGTCTTGTTTCTTATCTTAATGATATTGACCAACGGGTGTCCTTTATTTTTTGGCCTAGCGGATTGGGAATCGAAGCCGAGCGTAAAGAAAATGTCCCGGCGGGACATTTTTAGCGAGGAGCGTTGTTCAAATTTGCCTACAAACAAGCCGTAAGGTTCGAGATTTATCTTTTTTATAGATTTAAAATACATCATCCGCTCCATAAAATAAGGACACCAACGGGTGTCCTTTTTTTTGGCCTAGCGGATTGGGAATCGAAAAATTTATTATTGACTTTAACTCCCTAATGTATTAAAATGTATCTACGTCTAAAAACGGAAGGAATTTATATATATGAAAATGTTTAAAAAATCAATTTGCTTAGTTTTAAGCGTACTTACCGTAATGAGCGCAGCTTTTTTTATGTCCGCGGCGGTATCGGCTAAAGCTAAGCCCGCTTTAAATAAAAAGAAAATCACTATTACCCGCACCAAATCCTACGCCTTAAAGCTCAAAAACGCCAAGGCTTCAAAGGTTAAATGGTCAACCTCTAAAAAGTCGGTAGCCGTAGTGTATTCGGGTAAGGTCACCGCGCTTAAAATCGGCAAGGCGACTATCACGGCGAAGTACAATGGAAAAAAGTACAGGTGCAAGGTAACGGTTAAACCTCTCGTAACTATGACAAAATACGATTTCACGGTTTATAAAAACGACACTCTAAAGCTATCTATCTCGAGCAAAAACTCCAAGTACAACGCTAAATCGTGGAAATCCTCTAATCCGTCTATCGCCTCGATCAACTCGAACGGACTGATTACAGGCATAAACTACGGCACGGTAACAATCACCGCAACTAAGTCGAACGGCGATTTATTAAAAACCAAGGTTAACGTTATTAATCCATTTAAAGCCCTTAAGAATTATATAAATGAAAAAGGAAAATCCGATAAAGACGGCAACAAATACCTCTCGTTCGGAAACGGAAAATACTCGTACTTTATCACCTACAACAAGGAAACCGATATGTTCGAGTTTCAGGGCAACTACAACGGCACAGGCACATTCTACGAAGGACAGTTCGAGCTGATTATGTATATGGATAACGGCGGTTCCTCTACCCTGCCCGTAATATCGCTTTATCTGTCGGACGATGACACCAAGTCCTACAAGGCGCAGTCGTATCTAAACGCTTCGAGCTATACACAAAAGAGCAATATTAAATTTACCGCTTTATCGGGAAATGTTGACGACGAAAACGTCAACAGCCTTAGCAACCTTTTACTGCACGATTTATTCGGCGGTTGGGCGGAAATGCTGGACACCAATCTTAATATGAATTTATCCGCGTTAGGATTTTCGAAATATGAGTAAGGAAATTTCTCCAAATACAATTTGCCTTCTCCTTGAGGAAACTCCTCCGTTGGAGGAGATGTCGCGAATGCGACAGAGGAGGTGCCGTCTCCGGCTGAGGAAAAGCCTACATCCTACACCCTACATCCTACACCCTAATAAAAGCGCCGACTCGTATAGAGTCGGCAATTTTTATTATAATATCTCTAATTTAACCTCGTCGTTATCGACATAGGCATTGACAGCGGCGATGTCACCGTCACGGTGTTCGATAATCTCGTTGGTTATTTGATCTTCTACATTCTTACGGATAAAGTTGCGAAGGTCGCGCGCTCCGCTCGTACCGCTCGAAGCCTTATCGGCGATAAACTCACAGAGATTCTCATTATAGGTAAACTTAATGCCCTTTTCGGCGAGAGGTTCTTTGTACTCGTCGAGCATAAGCGCGGCGATAGCCTTATAGTCGTCGCCGTTAAGGCTTCTGAACACAAGCACCTCGTCCACACGTGCGATAAACTCGGGGCGCAAGAACTCTCTAAGCCCTTTAATAGCTCGCTCGCGAATCATATCGTCCTCCTGTTTACCGAAGCCTAAAGCGTTCTCGCGCTTTTCGGATCCGGCGTTAGAGGTCATAACGATAACTGTATTCTCAAAATTAACCGTTCTGCCCTGAGCGTCGGTAACTCTGCCCTCGTCGAGAATTTGTAAAAGAATATTCAGCACGTCGGGGTGAGCCTTCTCCACCTCGTCGAAAAGCAGTACCGAATACGGACGACGACGGACTTTTTCGGTAACCTGACCCGCTTCGTCGTAGCCGACATATCCGGGAGGCGAGCCGATAATTTTAGACACCGAATGCTTCTCCATAAACTCGGACATATCGAGCCTTATAAGCGTTTCGGGAGTATCGAAAAGCTGCTGTGAAAGCACCTTTACGAGCTCGGTTTTACCCACGCCCGTAGGGCCTACGAAGATAAATGACGCGGGGCGTCTTCTCGGCGAAATCTGAACACGGCTTCTTCTTATAGCCGAAGCTAAAGCCTCGACAGCCTCGTCCTGACCGATAATCTTTTTCTTGAGCTCGGCTTCCAAATCGGCGAGCTTGCTGAGTTCGTTCTCACGGATTCTGCTCGAGGGAATACCTGTCCAAAGCTCGATAACCTTAGCGATATCTTCCTCGGTAACGGGAGCGTTAACCTTTTCCATATCAATCTCGGAAATTGCACGGTCGGTACGCGCGATTTTAGAACGCACATCGGCTAACTGCTCGTAGTTAACTTCCTCCTCGCTCTCAATCTCGTCCATCTGAGCGCTGAGACGTTTTTTACTCAGCATAAGGCGGTCGTATCTTTCCATCTCTTTATTTCTCAAAGCGGCACAAGCGCAGCTCTCGTCGAGTAAGTCAATCGCCTTATCGGGTAAAAATCTGTCGTTAATATATCTTTCGGAAAGGATAACGGTTTTTCTCACTATATCGTCGTCAACCCTTACCCTGTGGTGAGCTTCATAGTAACCCTTAACGCCGTTAATCACGTCGATAGTATCCGCAACCGACGGCTCCCCTACCTTAACAGGCTGGAAACGTCTTTCTAAGGCGCTGTCCTTTTCGATATGCTTTCTGTACTCGTTAAAGGTAGTCGCGCCGATAACCTGAATCTCGCCTCTGGAGAGCGCGGGTTTAAGGATATTAGCGGCGTTCATAGTACCCTCGCTGCTGTCGCCCGCTCCTACGAGGTTATGTACCTCGTCGATAAAGAGGATAATATTACCCGCTTCCTTAATCTCCTGGGTAAGACCTTTAATACGGCTCTCGAACTGGCCTCTGAACTGAGTACCAGCTACGAGCGAAGTGAGATCGAGAAGATAAATCTCCTTGTCGGAAAGTCTGAGCGGAACATTTCCCGCGGCGATTCGAAGCGCCAAGCCTTCGGCGATAGCGGTTTTACCTACACCGGGTTCGCCGATTAAGCAGGGATTATTCTTAGTACGGCGGGATAAAATCTGGATAACGCGCTCAATTTCTTTATCTCTGCCGATAATATTGTCTATATTACCGTCCTTAGCCTTATCCGTGAGGTTCTCACAGTAGAGGTTAAGGTGTTTTCTCTTTTTATCAACTTTACGGCGGCGTCTGTCCTTGCCGCGCTCTTTGCCCTCGGATTTCTCCTTAGCCTGAGCGTCATTACCGTTAAAGAGGTTATTAAAGAACGGGAAAGTCGGAGCTCCGCCGGGGGTAAAATCTCCGTTATCCTCGCTCTGTTCCTGGAACTGTTCCATCTGTTCAGCGAGGTTTTCGACGTTCATATTCTGCATAAGGTCCTTCATACCGTCGTCGTTCATAAGGGTGTCCATCTGATCCTGAACGGTTTCGAGGTCTTCGTCCGAAAGTCCCATTTTATTAATTAAATCCTGTACGGGTTTAATTCCCATTTCCTTAGCGCAGGAAAGGCAATATCCCATAGTCGGCGATTCACCCGTGTTATTCGAAACAAATACAACAGCGGGTCTTTTACCGCATTTACTGCAAATCATAAATTACTCCTTTACCTCCGATTTTTTATCGGCATTTTTTAATAACGAAAGATATACCATAAAGTATTTAATTAACGCGAAAATCATAATAGCGCAGGTAATCGACAGCAGAACTACCGAAAGTATCGGGTTTTCGTAGTTAAATGCCGCTTTCAGAAATACTATCAGACCTACCACAACGTAGAACACGAAAGTTCCCGCTTTACCGTACCACTTAGCGGCGGGCGGGTTAATACCTGTCTTTAAAAGTCTTGAACCGCCGATTAACATTACTACGTCCTTTAGAATAAGCACAATCATAACAGGAAGTACAATCGGCGTAAATATCGTAATACAAACCATAATCGCTATAAGCGTGAGCTTGTCGGCGATAGGGTCGAGCATTTTTCCGAGCTGGGTAACCTGGTTAAACCTTCTCGCGACAAAACCGTCGCAGGCGTCGCTCAAACCCGATATTATCAACATAACCGCCGCCAAAACATAATTCTTTTGAAGAAAAAAGTAGACAAACGGTACGATTAATATTATTCGAAGCATCGATAGCAAATTCGGAATAGTCAAAAAATCCTTAGCTTTAATATCCTTAAACATAAAATTACCTCATCTAACCGCGCCCTCAACTTCCGACGCTACACCTGTAGCCGCTGCGGAAGCGGAAGCCGCAATATCTTTACCGGCGCCGAAAAAGGCGGCGATATTATTTAAAATTCCGCTGTTATAAATCGTGCCGAACACAATTGAGTTCGAAATCATATCCATCGGGATAAACGGATCCTGGGAAAATACAAACATAACCTTAATAACTAAGATACCGACGAAAACAATTATCGCGGCTTCGATTAAACCCAAAACTCCGCCGAGAAATCCGTTCAGCGCTCCGACAATCGGAATATGGAAAAGCCTCTCGACTCGTTTCGCTATCTTCTTAAATATAAACAGGAAGATTATAAACAAAAGCACCATAAGTATTACGCTTAAAACCGAAGTGATTACGGGTTTTAAAGCGAGATCCACCGCTCCCGATACGTCGGTCTGCGAGCCGTTAACGGCGGCAACCGCCGACTTGGTAACGTTGTCGAGCACTATTCCGAACGTCTTTAAGAAATTAACGACGAACTCCGGGAGCGCGTCTATCGCCTCCTGAATAACTGTCGCGGCGGAGGCGGAAGTATCCGCCATCGAATTTGTAACATTTTTAGTAATTTCGGGCGATATTATCGAGGTATAAATCAGGTTAGAGAGAAGTCCCGCTCCGAGATAAGAGCAGGCCGCCGAAGCCGCTACGCTCAGCACATTTAGAAGCGTTCTCGCTATACCTCTGACCACGCCGATTATAACGAGTATTACGGCTATCGCCAGAATAATTAAATCCAGTATCATATCCTACCTCTTTATTTAAACTGCACTATTCTTCTAATCTCGTTAATACCGAGGATATACGCCTCGTTTGTATTATCGAGGCTCACAGCCTTAGCGCCGTTACCCGCGGCGGCTTTACCGATTTTATTGCCGTCGGTGTCGAACATATAGCAAACGTCCGAATCGAGCGCGGCAACACGGTTTTTAAACAGACTTATAGAATTAATCGTTAAATCGGTATCGTTAACGCTAAACGGCTCGCCCGCGCTGTTGACGCATTCGATAGAACAGGTTCTTCCGTCACCGCTTCTGGACAGCGACAGCGCTAAGGTATTTGTATCGGTATCAATATCAAACGCGGTTAGCTGCATATTATTATAGTCAACTTCTTTTAGAGCTCCCGCTCCTATATCGAGCGTATATGATGAGTTAGAGCCTACGATACAGGCTGTATTCGAGTTAAAATACTCTACTCCGTAGACGGTATTCTCATTTAAGTTATGGGTAGAAACCGGCTTTTCCTGAGCGAAATCGAGCACATAAGCTATACCCAGCAAGCTTCCGTTATCGCCCGTAACTCCGCAGGCTACACATCCCGTACCGTTCGGGTTAATCGCGACTGAATTTATGTAGTAATCGGAGAACGAATAGGTATAAATCTTCTCCTTATTATTATTAAACACAAATATTTTCGAAAGGTAACCGTCCGTCTGGGTAACTACGCAGTAGTAACCGTTGCTGTTTATATCGGCGGTAAGAACGTAGTTATCGGTATCCTTAGCCTTATCGAGATTGTCCCTCTTGCCCGTAACGTAACCGTTACCGCCGAGGTTATAGATAAGCACGTTATCTCCCGCTTTACAGATAATCGGATTAGCGAATCCGTGCTGATTATAGCCGATTTCGTTTCCCGAAGGATTCAGCGACACAAACGACGTATCCGAAACATATGTAACGCCGTCGCCGCTTATAAAGTTACCGCTGTTAACGTTAGTTCCCGTAATCGAAACAGGATAACCCTCGTCGCTCGAACCGAGCACATCGTATTTAAACCAATGTGAAATATTATCGGGCGAGAACGCGTCCCTGTTAGCGACAGCGAATACTACAATTCCGAGAACAAAGATTACCGCAATCGCGATAATAATCTTTTTCTTGGCTTCTTTGGAAATCTCGGGTTGGTCGTTGTTATACTCGTCGAGAGGAACATCCTCGTAACTTAGAACGCTTCGTTTATTCTTTTTCCTTTTTTCAGCGTTGCGGACACTGTAACGTCCGCCGAATAATTTTTTCATAACTTTTCCTTATCAATAATTTACTTTATTGAGATATAAACCGCAGCTCTGAGCCGTAACGCCCGCGGCTGAGCGGTCTTTCTTTTCCATAATCTTGGGAATAGCGTTCGGAGCTATTTTACCGCTCGCTATACCGAGCAAAGTTCCGACCATAATTCTCACCATATTGTAGAGAAAGCCGTCGGCTTCTACGCTCATTTTTACCATATTACCCTCCCGTTCAACTTTAAACATCTTAACGGTTCGGGTGAAGTCGCCTATCTCACGCTTATCGAGTGTACAGAAAGACGTAAAGTCGTGAGTACCGACGAAGTCCTGAGCGCATTTGTTAAGGAGATTTTCGTCGAGCGGATAACGGTAGAACAGCGCGTGTCCGTTTAGAAACGGATTGCGTGTATCGCTGTTCCAGATTTTATAAACATAACGCTTGGATTTACAGTTATACCGCGCGTGAAAGTCCAAAGCAACCTCTCTGCACTCCAAACAAACAACCTCGTCGGGAAGCCATTTATTGAGCGCGGGTTTAAGCCTTTCGACAGGTATCGGATGGTCGATTTTAACGCTTATACAGTACATATCGGCGTGGACTCCGCTGTCGGTGCGGCTGCAACCCTTGAGGTCTTTAAACTCACCCACGGTATTTTTAAGAGCGTTTTGGAAAACCTCCTGGACGGTGATTCCGTTTTTTTGAATCTGCCATCCGTGGAAATTCTTTCCGTCATATGAAATTGTAATAAGAATATTTCTCATACAATTCACCCCGGTAAAATTGAAAATTGAAAATGGAAAATGGAAAATTTCGGTCGAGCAGATAGATTGTTATAATTTATTACCGTTATTTCCCGACTGTATCAATATTACTATATCTTAATTTATACGGTCGGGATACCGTTGCTTTTTTTACCCGTTCTGTCTACACGACATTAATTATCAATTATCCATTCTCAATTATCCATTCTCATATCGCCGCCGCGATAAATACATCGCAAAGAACAACTCCCGCCAAAATCGCTGCCGTGAAAAGAATACAGAAAAAATCGTGCTTCTGAAGATGCAGCGATTTCATCCTGGTTCTGCCGTCACCGCCCTGATAACAGCGGCATTCCATCGCCATAGCGAGTTCGTAGGCTCGTCTAAACGCCGACACAAACAACGGAATCAATATCGGCGTTAACGCCCTCACCTTTTTAATCAGTCCGCCGCTCTCCATATCGGCGCCTCTCGCCTTTTGAGCCGACATAATTTTATCGGTTTCCTCCAGTAATGTCGGCACAAATCTCAGCGCGATAGTCATCATCATAGCGATTTCATGAACTTTAACGTGGAAGAATTTTAACGGCTTCATCAGCCTTTCGATAGCGTCGGTGAGATCGGTCGGCGATGTGGTAAACGTAAGACACGAGCTTACAAGAATAAGCAGTATAATCCTCACGGTTACGAATATCGCGCGGTAAATACCCGACATCGTAATTTTCAGAATCCAAAACCGGAAAATCGGCTCGCCGGTTCCGTAGAACATATTAATGACCGACGTAATAACTACAATAAATATAATAACCTTTAAGCTTTTAAAGTAATACTTAAGCGGTATATCCGAAAGCGCGATTACTACAGCGACCGCGGCGGTAACTACGCCTAGAGCCGCGAAGTTAAACGAACAGAATATCAGTACGATAAACGCGATTAAAACTAAAATCTTTAGTCTGGGATCGGCTTTATGGACAATACCTTTACCGGGCATATACTGTCCGAGGGCAACATCTCTAATCATATCTTACCCTCCTTTTTAAGCAGGCTTACGATTTCACAAAACGCCTGCTCAACCGTCAGCACTCCGTCGGAAACGTCGTAGCCTTTCTCTTTAAGAGAAATCATAATTTTAGTAATTTGAGGCACTCTCAGTCCCATACTCTCGAGCTTTTCCGCCTGAGCGAATATTTTTTTCGGAGTATCGAACATCTCGAGCCTGCCTTTATTCATAACGAGCACTCTGTCGGCTATCTGAGCAATATCCTCCATACTGTGCGATACTATAATTACGGTATTATTTCTCTCGCGGTGGTAGCTGTTAATCTGCGAAAGCAGAAGCGACTTACCCTTTGGGTCAAGGCCCGCGGTAGGCTCATCGAGTACAAGCACATCAGGGTCCATCGCGATTACACCGGCTATAGCGGCTCGGCGTTTTTCTCCGCCCGATAAATCGAACGGCGATTTTTTAAGGAGTTTTTCGGACAAGCCGGAGAACTTAGCCGCTTTTTTGACTGTAGCGTCTATTTTTTCTCCGCTCAAGCCCATATTTTTAGGCCCGAAAGCTATATCGTCGTAAACGGTTTCGTCGAATAGCTGGTACTCGGGGTACTGGAAAACCATTCCGACTTTAAAACGAATTTTTCTGATTTCCTTAGGCTTAGCCCAGATATCCTCGCCGTTTAAGAAAACCTGTCCCGAAGTAGGTCTTATAAGACCGTTGAGCATCTGGACAAACGTACTCTTGCCCGAGCCCGTGTGTCCGATAAGTCCGATAATCTCGCCCTCGTTAATGCTCAAATTCAGCGAATCTACAGCCTTTTTCTCGAACGGAGTTTTGATACCGTAGGTAAAGCATAAATCCTTAACTTCAATTATACTCATCCGAGCGCCTCCTCTAACAGATGGACGCACTCGTCCGTATTAAGAGGCATTTTAGAAAATCTAAGCCCCGCTCCGATAAGCTTATACGCGAGCTCCGTAGCTTGAGGCACATCGAGCGCGTGCTTTTTAAGGAGGTTAACCTGAGAAAAGACCTTCTCGGGTTCGCCCTGAATCAGTATCTCGCCCTCGTCCATAACGATTACGCGGTCGGCGAGTACCGCTTCTTCCATATAATGTGTAATTAAAACGATAGTAATTCCCTTTTCTTTAAGGGTTTTAATCGTCCGCATAACTTCTTCTCTGCCGTTCGGGTCGAGCATAGCCGTCGGCTCGTCGAACACGATACAGCTCGGTTCCATAGCGAGTATTCCCGCGATAGCTACGCGCTGTTTCTGACCGCCCGAAAGCTTATGGGGCGCGTGGGTTCGGTACTCGTACATACCGACAGCCTTTAAGGCGTTATCAACCCTGCGTCTGATTTCGGCGGGCTCAACTCCGAGATTTTCGGGGCCGAAAGCTACATCCTCCTCGATAATGCTCGCGACGAGCTGATTATCGGGATTTTGAAGCACTAAGCCTACGTTACGGCGGATTTCGTAGGTAACTTCCTCGTCGGAGGTATCCATACCGTCAACGTAGATTACGCCCTCGCTCGGGGTTAAAAGCGCGTTTAAGGTCTTAGCCATAGTCGATTTACCGCAGCCGTTATGACCTAACAGCGCCACAAACTCGCCCTTATTAACTTTTAACGTAATACCTTTGAGCGCAAGTTTATCGCTGTCCTCGTAAGCAAACTTTACGCCAGAAGCTGAAATAAAACTCATTTAACTCTCCCAAATTACCGTAGAACCGCAAGGCAGGCACATTCCCGACTCGGTAACCTTAAGACCGATTTCATCGGAGCTGACCTTTCCGCCGTAACGGCTCTTTAACATAACATTTAAAAGATATTCCATCACCGCGGGCGAAAGTCCCGTTGTGTAGGAATTTAATATCAAAAACGAAGGGTCGTCCGAAAGAACCTGCATACATAATTCCATAAAAGAATAAAGCTTTTCTTCTATCTTCCAGACTTCACCATTAGGACCTCTGCCATAGGACGGCGGGTCCATAATAATACCGTCGTACTTATGACCTCTGCGGATTTCTCTTTGGACAAACTTAACGCAGTCATCCACAAGCCACCTTACAGGTCTGTCGGCGATTTTTGAAATTTGGGCGTTTTCTTTAGCCCAGTTAACCATCCCCTTGCTCGCGTCTACGTGGCACACCTTAGCGCCCGCGTCCATACACATCAGCGTAGCGCAGCCTGTATAGCCGAACAGGTTTAGGATATTCAGCGGTCGGTTTTCGGATTTAATCCTGTCGTAAACCCAGTCCCAGTTAACCGCCTGCTCGGGAAAAACTCCCGTATGTTTAAAGCCCATAGGCTTTACATTGAACTTTAAATCTCTGTACTTAACGCTCCAGGAATCAGGTACTCTCTTATACATTTCCCAGCTTCCGCCGCCCTTATTCGAGCGATGGTAACGCGCGTGAGCGTTTCTCCACAGGGGATTTTTCTTACCCGAACTCCAAATAATCTGAGGGTCGGGACGTATGAGAATTATATTCCCCCATCGCTCCAGCCTTTCGCCGTCGGAGCAGTCTATAAGCTCGTAATCTTTCCAGTTTTCCGAATATCTCATTTTCTACTCCTTTCGTCTAAAATCAGTCGTTAAACAACGTAGGCTGTGAATTTACAGCTCCGCCCGGGAACTTCATATTGAGATGTTCGCACGCTTTGGCGGTGATACATCTGCCCCTAGGGGTTCTGCTCAAAAATCCGATTTGCATTAAATACGGCTCGTAAACGTCCTCGATAGTAACGGCTTCCTCACCGATAGCGGCGGCTAAGGTTTCAAGCCCTACAGGCCCGCCGTTGTAGAATTTTACGATAGCCTCTAACATTCTTCGGTCGTTGTTATCAAGCCCCAGCTCGTCCACTCCGAGCCTTTCGAGAGCTACTTTAGCGGTTTCGCCCGTGATAACTCCGTCGGAAAGCACCTGAGCGAAGTCGCGCACACGCTTTAAGAACCTGTTTGCGATTCGGGGCGTTCCTCTAGAACGTGAGGCGATTTCAAGCGCGCCCTCGCGCTCAATCTGAATTGAAAGTATCGAAGCGCTTCGCTCGACAATCTGAGCAAGTTCCTCGGTCGTATAGAGCTCGAGCCTTAAAACAACTCCGAAACGGTCCCTAAGCGGCGCGGTGAGCTGGCCGGCTCTGGTGGTAGCGCCTACCAGCGTAAATTTAGGCAGCGGCAGGTGGTACGAAGTCGCCATCTGACCTTTACCTGTAATTATATCAATCGCGAAGTCCTCCATCGAGGGATATAAAATCTCCTCAACAGCACGGCTTAAACGGTGGATTTCGTCTATAAAAAGCACATCGCCCTGGTTAAGATTAGTTAAAAGCGAGGCTAAATCGCCGGGCTTTTCAATCGCGGGGCCCGAGGTAATCCTAACGGATACGCCGAGTTCGTTTGCGATAATTCCCGAAAGCGTGGTTTTACCGAGGCCGGGAGGGCCGTAGAGTAAAACGTGGTCTAAGCTCTCGCCGCGCTGTTTGGCGGCGTCTATAAATACACGCAGATTTTCCTTGACGGTTTCCTGACCGATATAATCATCGAGGGTTTTCGGACGCAGCGGATTTTCGTTATCGCCCGTATCCTCGGGAATCTCCGTGGTATCGACTATTCTGTTTTCAAAATCAAATTCATCCGAATATTCTATCATATTTATCTCCAAATTAAGCAGTTGATAGTTGAAAGTTGAGAGTTTTGGTCGAGCGGACAGATTGCCATAATTCAAAACTATTGTATCCCGACAATTTTAATATGCTTCGCAAGCGAAGCTTGCATATAAATTCGGTCGGGTAGCGTTGCGACCGCCGCCAGTGGCGGATAAAGGGAGCAAAAGCGCTGTGCAAAAGTAAGGAGTACGGCGAGTGCGTTCTTAGCGCGAGGCGGACGACTATACTTTTGTACTGGGAATACCTTGCCACTCTATCTTCTCGACATTCACTATCCACTATTCACTATCCGCTATACACAATTAATTACTTCTTCCCCATCATCTTCAAGGTTTCGCCTATAAGCCTTTCTACAGGCAGGCTCGGATCCAAGGTCGAAATAAACGGAGCTACGTCCGACGAGCTGTAGCCGAGTACCGTAAGAGCCTCAATCGCTTTAGGAACGTTCCCCGTACTTACCGTAACCGTACCGCCCGAAACAACGTTTCCGTCGTCACAGGCGCCGATATTAAATTTATCTTTAAGCTCTAAAATAAGCCTTTGGGCGAGTTTTTTACCTACGCCCTGGGCGAGAGTAATCGTCTTGACGTCGCCCGAAGCTATCGCGAGCGAAATCTGGCTCGGGGTTAAAGCCGAAAGTATAGCGAGCGCGACCTTGGGGCCTACGCCGCTAACGCCGATAAGCGTTTTATACGCGCCGAGCTCCTCCTGGGTATAAAATCCGAAAAGCTCCATAGCGTCCTCGCGGACGTTTAAGTAAGTATAAAGCTTGACCTGTTCGCCGAGTTTTAAATTTTTCTGGGTATTCATTGTAGTAAGGCACTTATACCCTACTCCGCCGCACTCTACGACGGCTACTCCGTTCTCGAGGTGGATAATTTCACCGCGCACGCTGTAATACACTATAAATTCCCCTCTCTGTACATTTTCTGCCTAAGCTCGCTTCCCGCCGCCTGAATATGAGTGAGCGCTATCGCGAGCGCGTCAGCGGTATCGTCGGGCTTAGGTACCTCGGGAAGCTTTAGAAGCCTTCTCGTCATCTCCATAACCTGAGGTTTTTTAGCTTTTCCGTAACCTGTAACCGCAGTTTTAACCTGCAACGGAGTGTACTCAAAAATCGGAAGTCCGTTCTGTTTAGCCGAGAGCAAAATTACTCCCCTCGCCTCAGCTACCATAATCGCGGTTTTTTGGTTGGTAGTAAAATACAATTTTTCTATCGACATAGCGTCGGGTTTAAAGGCGCTTATAACCTCGGATAAATCGTCGTAAATCATTTTAAGCCTTGTATTAAACTCGACGTCGGCGCCGGTGGTAATAGCGCCGAAGCGCAACGGTCTAAAGGAATTATTCTTAAATTCTACCAGTCCCCAGCCCACAATAGCGTAGCCCGGGTCTATTCCGAGAACTACCAAATTTCCCACTCCTTTTAGCCGTAAGTCCTATTAGCGCATTATCGGATAAATTATACCATATTTCAGACAATATAGCAACAAAAATCATATATACTTTTTCCGAATTTTATCTATCGGTTTAGGGTGTAGTAAGCGGTCTGTTGGAGAAGAGCATACTCGTACCCCTTTGCCCTTAGCCCTTTACCCTTTGCCCTTTACCCTTTGCCCTTTACCCTTTGCCCTTTACCCTTTACCCTTTACCCTTTGCCCTTACCCCTTAGCC
>JAHKZS010000017.1 GCA_020626545.1 bacterium | reverse complement strand
CTCACCCTTTTGATTCACAATATCCAAAGTAACTATTCCCATTCTTCCTATTAAACGGTCAGAATTAGTCGGTTCCTTTTTAGCGTTAATTTTTTTTACAAAAGGTCTGGTAGCTATTAAACAAGCCAATGATACCACAATAAAAACTATCGATTGAATAAGAATGTTATCTGTAAATATACATGTAACAGCAGCTGCTGCTCCTCCGATAACAAACCATATCGAAACCAGTTGTGTTGTAAGCGCTTCACAAATCAGCATAAACACAGCAAAAATTATCCAAACAAATAAAATATAATTCTCCAAATATATAACACCATCCTTCCAAAACAATATTATCATTTTAAAATACACAAGTCAACAGAAAACACTATACTTTTTTGTAAATATATGCTAAAATATTGTCAAAGGACGGTGAGAATATGGCATTTGATACATTTGACGAAGGTATTAACTACGGAGGAGTCCGCTCTAAGAATGAAATCCGAACCTTAATTTGCTATCTTTTTGATTCTATAGATAAACCTTTGGATAAAGAAACAATAACCGAAGCGATACAAAAGCAAGGGCTTGCGAATTATTTTGAGACAAGCTCGTGTTTTGATGACCTAATTTCTCATGAAAATTTACAACGAGATAATAAAAGCCCTGATTTATACACCTTAACCGCAAACGGCAAAATGGTAGCAAATCAGCTTGAAAACACCTTACCCACAACGGTTAAGGAAAAAGCTTACAGTTGCGCTTTAGAACTTTTGGAACAAAAACGCATCGAGAAAGAAAACGTCGTTAAAATAACAAAAACCGATAAAGGATATAATGTTAATTGCAACATATCCGGAGGCGACGTTAATCTAATCTCACTGGATATTTACGCGCCGGATAATAAACAGGCAAAGCTTATTAAAAAGAATTTCCACAAAAACCCCGAATTATTATACAAGGTTATTATGGGTACAATCACAAAAGATTATGACCTAGTAAAAGATTGTTTAAACGAAATCAGAAGTTTTAAAAAATAAGGTTTATCAAAAGCATTGAAGTTATCCCAGGAATTCCGAGCACAACTGAAATCAATAGGCTTAAAACGCTAATCGGAATATAAACACCGGTAAACCCGCTTAATAAATCTACACTGATTAGCGCGGCAATACCTGATATTAATGATAAAAAGGCTCTTTTTAAGGGCCTTTTACTTTTTGACAAACACTGAATAATTGTAAAAACAATAAAAGTAACGACTAAAACTAAAGGAAGAAAATACCATTTCATAAAACCACATCCAAACAAAAATAGACCGCAGGTTGTCCTACGGTCTATAATTATGATTTGATTTTTAAAAATAGAACTATCAGGTAAAGTAAGCGAGAACGTTAAGTCCGATTACCGCGAGTACAAATACTACAGCGAATACCTTAGTCCAACGGGAAAGAAACGCGTCAATAGAACGAGCCTTATTCTTAGAGAAGAATGTATCAGCACCGCCTGTTACAACACCAACGCCCTGCTGGTTACCTTCCTGAAGAATGATAACGATAATGATTGCGATTGACATAATAATTAAAACCGCGCCTAAAATAATTTCCCAGATTCCCATGTATATCGATCCTTTCGAATAAGCAAAAATGCTTTGTTTTTTCGTTAGCCTTATAATAATATCATATAATTACTAATTTTGCAAGAGTTTTTTTAATTAAATAATACTTAATTGTTCGCTGCTGTCATCAGAAGACGGTAAAGCACCGAGCGCGGGCAAGTTTTTAGTGCGGTAACGAGCGGGACGGCTGAATCTTCCCTCCTGATATTCTTCGATAGAAAACAGCCTGTGTCCCTTTTTAAGTCTAAGTACCGCGACGCCTTGAGTAGCTCTTGAAGTTTTAAGGTTAAGCACACCGGTATGAAGCAGCAACATTCTTCCTGAAGAAGCCTTAATTACAAATTCCTTATCTTCCTTGGAAAAAGCTATATCAGCTATGGGGAATTTATCGCAATATGCTTTAGTAAGCTTTTTACGGTTAGTTTTAGTAGCGTAACTTTCCAGCGGAACCTTAGCGATTTTACCGTTTTCGAATCCAAAAAGCAAAAAGCCTTTGTAATCCTTAGTGGCAATCATTTTAATCGCCAGCTCTCCCTCATCCATGCCGAGTTTAGCGGGGATATAATCACCGAGCACACTTGTCTTTGTGTCCTCAAAATCATAAGCCTTAGCTTTATAACACTGGCATTTATTTGTAAAGAATAACAGATCACAGTTATTGGTAAACTCGATACTCTCGGTTATCTTATCGCCTTCTTTAAGCTTATGCTCACCGCTCATACGAAGCGACTTAGGAGTAATTTTCTTAAAGTAACCGTCTTTAGTAAAGAACAGATGTACAGGATAATCAGGTATTTCCTCAATTTCCTGATACTCCTCAGTGTCGTCGTTATATAAAATCTCGCACTTTCTGTCCTGGCCGTATTTATCGGCGACCTCTTTAAGCTCTTTAACGATAATAGTTTTAACTCTCGCCTTACTTTTAAGTATAGCTTCGAGTTCTTTTATCTCGTTTTCTAAATCTTCAATATCTTTGGTGCGTTTTAAAATATACTCACGGTTTAAATGACGGAGCTTAATCTCGGCTACATATTCAGCCTGAATTTCGTCGATACCGAAGCCGATCATAAGGTTCGGTACTACCTCGGCTTCTTCATCGGTTTCACGAACAATCTTAATCGCTTTGTCAATATCGAGTAAGATTTTTTCTAAACCTTTTAGAAGATGAAGTCTGTCTTTCTTTTTATTTAAATCAAAGTAAGTCCTTCTGCGAACGCATTCGATTCTGAACGCAATCCATTCATCGAGTAAATCTTTAACTCCAAGCACCATCGGAGTTCCGCCGATAAGTACATTAAAGTTGCAAGCATAACT
>JAHKZS010000155.1 GCA_020626545.1 bacterium | reverse complement strand
GTGATCGGACTTGAACCGATACGGATTATTAGTCCGAGGGATTTTAAGTCCCTTGTGTCTGCCTATTCCACCACACCAGCTAATAAGACGGGTAACAGGATATCCTGTTACCCTATGGTGACCCGGACGAGAATCGAACTCGTGTTACCGCCGTGAAAGGGCGGTGTCTTGACCGCTTGACCACCGGGCCGTGTTGGTAGCGGAAATAGGACTTGAACCTACGACACTTCGGGTATGAACCGAATGCTCTAGCCAGCTGAGCTATTCCGCCATTTATGCCGATATATTAAATCAGCATTAGTTATTCTATAATAAAACCCGCAATTTGTCAATAGTTTTGGGAAAATATTTCGCTTTTATGTTTTTAAAAATTATTCCGAATCTTTTTTTAGGCAATTATAAGCATATTTTGTTGACTTTTTTAGTTTTAAATAATAAAATAAGCATATATATTTGATGATCTGAAAAGGTAGAAAGGTAGTGATAGTATGAAAAAAACATTTTCACTTATTATTATAGGTGTGTTATTCGCGGGCGTAATTTTCTCGGGGTGTAAGAACGTAGACAATACCGCGGGCACAATTACCAAAACTCCCCTTAAGCCGAATTACTCCAAGTACACAGCCCTCGCTGAAAATTTAAAGGCGAGCGCCGACAGCTACAAGGCTTATCTTGAGAAAAACGTTAAAAAGAGTTCCGCTAAAGCTAAGTTTATCAAAAACGAGATTGCCGAGAACTTCTACGGATTTACGTGCGATTTCGACAACAACGGAACTAAGGAGATACTTCTTTATTCCTATAACAATAAGCCCGAAAATCCCGAAAACATCTACAGCGTATATACGTTAAAGAACAATCAACCCAAGATTATCGCTTCTAAGAAAAAGAACTATATCTCCTACGTGGGCAAAGAGAGAGGCTGTGTAGGTATAGTTTCCAAAAACGGCAAGAATTATATCTTTGAGGTTAAATCCACAAGCCCCACTGATTTCAGCGAGGTAAGAAGAACCTACGATTATAAAATTTACGGCGTAAAAAATAATGAACTCAAAAAGCTCAGAACAGCCCGTTGGGTTGAGGTTAATACAGCCGTAGGTAAAAAATACCACAAAGAATTTCCGCAGGCTTTAACCAAGAGCCAGTACAAAATCGACGGCAAAAAGGTCGCTAAAAACAAGTTTGTAAGCTACTTTAACTCCTTTAAGTTTACTAACCTTAAAAAGACCGCTTCGGTTGAAAAGGACGGCTTCTATATCACATCTACCGCCGCCAATCCTAACAAGCTCTTAAAGCAAGTTAAGAATATGAAATAAATAGAGTATAACGAAAAGCGGTTGAAACTGCCGCTTTTTTGACTGTGAGTAATACGATTTAAAGGATGTGCTTTATTGTGAAAAAATTATTATCAATTGTTCTGTCAGCGATTTTGTTGGTATCTTTCGCGGGCTGTCAAAAAGCCGAAAAGCGTAAAGCGAGCGCTGTAATCGAGGATATTATCACGTATCACGGCTGTTATGATACAAAGGCTGACAAAAAGGTAAGCGAGCTTTTAAGCGAGCTCAACGATATCGACAGCAAACAAGGCAAACTCTGGAAGAATATAATGGACTATTGGAAGTACGCCAATACAGATTTAAAGGTCAATATCGACAAGCTTCCCGAAAATCTTTCCGACAAAAAGAATCTCGCGTTAGTTGTACTCGGCTTCGAGCTTAACGACGACGGCACAATGAAAGACGAGCTTATCGGCAGACTCAAGACCGCGCTTAAATGTTCCAAGCAGTACAAAAACGCTTACGTAATTTGTACGGGCGGCGGTACGGCTAAGAATAATAAAAAGGTTACCGAGGCGGGACTTATGGGAGGCTGGCTTGTAAAACACGGACTGGATAAAAGCAGGCTTATTATTGAGAACAAATCGCTCACCACCGCGCAGAACGCCGAGTTTTCCTACGGTATCGTGCTGAAAAAATATCCCGAGATTGATTCTGTCGCGATTATAAGCAGCAGCTATCATATAGCGTGGGGTTCGCTTTTGTTTGAAGCGGAGTTTATGAAGTACGCTATGGAGAACGACGTTCCCGAGATTCACGTTGTGTCAAACGCGGCATACAAAACCTCAAACGAAACCTATAAAGAGAGCGAAATTCTCCGTTGGGAAACAGGCGGTATGCTTCAGCTCGTCGGCAACAACGACCTCGCTATGAAGTATTATTACAACAACTACGAAAAACCTAAGCTTTAATTGGTAATAGCAAAAACGATGACGATAAGCTATAAGGATACCGAAAAGCTTGTGTTTAAATAATTTGATTTAATATAAAAACTTAATAGAAAATAACAACGGCGGAATGTTCACATCGAACATTCCGCCTTAACTGTTAATTGCTAATTGCTAATTGTTAATTGTAAATTACAGGCACGCCGCGCCGATAATACCCGCGTCGTTGCCGAGAGTTGCCGCGCAGATTATAGTCTGTTTGTCGTTATGCTTAGTAATTCTTTCCTGCTCAACAATCGCTCTCACGGGATTTAAGAGGTTATCGCCCTGCTTACTTACTCCGCCGCCGATACAAAGTACGTCGGGTTGGAATATGTTAATTACGTTAACAATACCGCAAGCGAGGTAGCTTATATAATTGTCGATAACTTCCTTGCCTGTCGAGTCGCCCGCGAGCATAGCGTCCCACGGAGTTTTGCCTGTTACGTTGTTCATATCGCCGTCTACGGCGTCGAGCATATACGAGAACTCAGCTTTTTCGTTGACGATAGCGTCTTTAGTCTGGTTGATAAGAGCTGTAGCCGAAGCGTAAGCTTCCCAGCATCCTCTGCGTCCACAGCCGCATTTTTTACCGTCCTTAACAATTACCATATGTCCGAGCTCAGCGCCCGCGAAGTTAGAACCGCTGTAGATTTTACCGTCGATAACGATACCGCCGCCGACTCCTGTTCCGAGTGTAACGGCTACGGCGTTTTTGCATCCCTTAGCAGAACCCGCGAGGAACTCTCCTAAAGCAGCCGCGTTAGCGTCGTTTTCGATTTTAACATATTTATTGAGGCGTTCCTCCATCATCTTGCTGACTTCCCAGTTTTTAAAGAAAAGGTTGGGCGAAGTCTCTACAATTCTCGTTTCGGGATTAACCGCGCCGGGAACGCCGATTCCGATATACGCTATATCGTCCATAGAGAGCTTAGCTTTTCTGATAGCCTTTTTAACGACATCCGCCATCGAATCGCACACGTCGGCTTCGGGACGGGGGATAGCCGTTTTGCACTCAGCCTTAGCTATAATTTCATATTCATTTTTCTTTGTGTCATGACTAACGACGCCCGCTACAATATTAGTGCCGCCGAGGTCAATTCCCACTCTGTATTCTACCATTGGAAGAACCCTCCTTTGTTTAATAAATAATTACATATACATTATATCAGCCATATTGCTAAAAGTCCAGCAATAATCGTATATTTTATGCAGAAAAATATTAAAATCGCAAATTAGTAAAATCGAGAATAAATGAGTATTTTGATGATTTTAAGAGATTGCGTTTTCTAAATTAAAAAAATCGTAAAAAAGTATTGACAACCGCCCTCGAGGTTGTTATAATAGTCAAGCATCAGAAAAGTATTTAAAGACTAGGAGGAAACGCTATGTCAACTTATATGGCAAAAAAAGGCGAAATCGAACGCAAATGGTTCGTAATCGACGCTGCGGGCAAGCCGCTCGGTCGTGTCGCTACTCAGGCTGCTACTCTTTTAAGAGGTAAGCATAAGCCTATCTTTACTCCCCACGTAGATTGCGGAGATCATGTAATTATCATCAATTGTAAAGACGCCGTTTTAACCGGTAACAAGCTCACTCAGAAGAAGTGGCAGCGTCACACCGGTTATATCGGTCACTTAAAGGAAACACGTTACGATACACTTATGGCAACTCGTCCTACTAAGGCTATGGAGCTTGCTGTTAAGGGTATGCTTCCGTCAAATACTATCGGCAGAAGCGCTTTTCTGAGACTTCGTCTCTTTGAGGGCGCTGAACACAATCATCAGGCTCAGAAGCCTGAGGCTGTAGAAGCATAAGAAGGAGGCAGAAAATTATGTACGATAAGACACCTTATTTTTACGGCACAGGAAGAAGAAAGTCTTCCGTAGCTCGTGTAAGACTTTACCAGGGTACAGGTAAAGTAACAATCAACGACAGAGATATCGACGATTATTTCGGTCTTGAAACATTAAAACTCATCGTTCGTCAGCCTCTCGAGCTCACAGAAACAGGCGAGAAGTTCGACGTAGTATGTCGTGTAAACGGCGGCGGTGTTACAGGCCAGGCGGGTGCTATCCGTCACGGTATCTCCCGCGCGCTTCTCCAGTATGACAGCGACGCTCTCCGTCCTGCTCTTAAGAAGGCAGGCTTCCTCACTCGTGACCCGAGAATGAAGGAAAGAAAGAAATACGGTCTCAAAGGAGCTCGCCGCGCACCGCAGTTCTCCAAGAGATAAGAATTACATTTGTTGTATTCCAAACCTCTCGATTATTCGGGAGGTTTTCTTTTTATCGGAAAGCTATTGTAGCTTTTATTGCTATATTTTCAGATTCGTGATAAAATAAAAAAGTATGTTAAAAGATATAAAGCTCGACACTATTTTGCAAGAAAGAGGTAACTGCTATTTATATGAAAAGCTCGGTTACCATCAAACAGGTAAAACCGAGCAAATCAACGACAGAATGACGATTGTATTTTACGAGAAGGATTGAATTATGGAGACGATAGTGAGATTTTATGATACGGTAGATGACAGCTTGCTTAAATTCGCTGTTATTGTTGCACAATCCAACGGCAAATGGGTATTCTGTAAACATAAAGAACGTAATACATACGAATGCCCCGGCGGTCACAGAGAAGCAGGCGAAGCTATTGACGATACAGCCAAGCGTGAATTATACGAAGAAACCGGAGCAATAGATTATGCTATTCAGCCGGTTTGTATCTATTCTGTAACGGCTCCTGATAACTTTGATGGTAAGGAATCCTTTGGTAAGCTCTACTACGCACAGATAAAGAGTTTTGAAGGTGAACTGCACAGCGAAATTGAAAGGATTGAATTATTTGACGAATTACCGACAAATTGGACATATCCGCAGATTCAGCCGTTGTTGTTGGAAAAGGCTATGAGGATAATATGAACATTACAAATTTATGTGACAAAATCAATCTGCAACCCGAAATCAAATCTTGCGTAATTGAGTTTGCAAATGGTTTTGATTTTTCAATAGTAGCCAATCAATTAAGAGATTTTCAGAATTACGAAAAAATGTCAAAAGCATTGGCAGAGATTCAAACTATACTCAGAGAGGATACCGATAATATAAAAATTCTTGCCTGTATGCTGAAAGCGTCAGCTGATGTGTACGAGATTTACAAAGACAAGGGTATCAGCGATGAGATTTACTTCGCCACAATGAAATGCTACACCCGCTTTATTGATGAAACTTCTCAAATGACGGGCAAGCTATATTTCGACCGCTATTGGTGGACGACTCGCCAAGCAGGATGTCATTTATTCAGAATCGGCGAGTTAGAATATGAAATGAAACACATTGAAGAAAATATCGTTATCGGGATTCACATTCCATCAGACGTTGATTTCTCACCTTCTGCTATTGATAATTCTTTAGCCAGTGCAAAGCACTTTTTCGCTACATATTATCCCGAATTATCAAATGCTGAATACCGCTGTCATTCTTGGTTATTGGATAGGCAACTCAAAGAAATGCTAAACGATAACTCAAATATTCTGAGTTTTCAATACCGCTTTGAGATTTTTGATGAGGGTGAAATCAGTACTGACTTCATTGAGTGGCTATACAATACAAGAACGACAGATTATGATAATCTACCCGAAAATACCTCGTTGCAAAGAAATATGAAAAAGCATATTTTTTCGGGCGGAGTTATAAGAAATGCTTATGGAAGGTTAAAGCTATGACACACAAAATGAATTTGAATCCCGAACCTTTTGAAATGATAAGCAGCGGTCAAAAAACTATTGAGTTGCGCTTGAATGACGAAAAGCGACAGAGTATAAAAGTCGGCGATATAATTGAATTCACTCAAATTGAAACCGGAGAAAAACTGACCGCAGAAGTAATCGCTATACATAGATTTGACTCCTTTGCTGAATTGTATCAGAAATTGCCTTTATTAAAATGCGGCTATAAGAAAGCTGATATTGCAACCGCTAAACCCGAAGATATGGATTTGTATTACACGCCGGAACAGCAAGCAAAATATGGTGTTCTTGGCATTGAAATAAAAATAATTGGAGCTTAATATGCTGAATTGATTTATCGTTTGGGGAACTCCCGCAATAATTGCCTGAATTATTTTATCTTTATACTCCAAAGTTCTAATGGGCTTTGGAGTTTTCTTTTTGAACTTGAAATTATATATTAAAGTGCTATAATACTTTTTGGTATTTTTATTGTAATTTTATGGAGTGATGAAAATGAATGCACATGATATCGCGAGTTATTTTAATAAGGTGGAATTGTTCCAAATCTTATTTCCGCTCGCGTTAGTTTTTTGCGTGGCGAAATTTCTGGGACTTGTCGCGCGAAAACTTCAAATGCCCCAGGTTGTAGGCGAAATAGTCGCGGGACTTATACTCGGCCCCTGTATTCTGAATATAGTTGATATAAGTAACCCCCAGTACGGGCTGTCTATCCGCTCAATCGCCGAGATAGGCGTAATTATGCTGATGTTCTCAGCAGGCTTGGGTACTAATTTAAAGGAACTTTTAAAGGTAGGGCCTAAGGCGTTTTTAATCGCCTGCGCGGGAGTGGCGGTACCGCTCGCCGCGGGAACGGGAGTTTATTATCTTTTCGGTTTAAATAACGGAAATCAGTTTTTCGAGGCGCTTACCGTCGGTACAATCCTTGCCGCGACTTCGGTAAGTATCACCGTCCAGGCTCTGAAAGAGCTCGGATATCTGCGTACCGAGGTCGGAAATACTATCCTCAGCGCCGCTATTATCGACGACGTTATCGGAATGGTAGTGCTTACGTTCGTTATGACTCTTTCCAATAACGGCGAAAAAGGTAATCACGAAAACCTCGGCATAATCTGTCTTAAAATCGCGGCGTTCTTCGCTATTGCGGTTGCCGCGGGATTTCTGTTATTCAAGAGCTTTAAATGGCTCGAAAACCGCCGTCCTCATACCCGCACTATCCCGATTTTCGCTATGGCTTTTTGCTTTTTCTTTTCGTATATCGCCGAAACATACTTCGGTATCGCCGATATAACGGGCGCTTACGCCGCGGGTATTATTTTCTGCGAGCTCAAAAGCGCTTCGTATATCGAGGAAAAAATCGACGTGTGTCTGTATATGTTCTTCGGCCCTGTGTTTTTCGCGAGCGTCGGCTTGAAATCGAACTTAAAGGGCTTTTCAATCTCGATCCTCGGATTCGCAGCGGTTATTACAATCGTCGCTATGCTTGCGAAGATTATCGGTTGCGGAGCTATGGCTAAGGCGTGCCGATTCAGCAAATCCGATTCGCTGAAAATCGGCGTAGGTATGATGACCAGGGGAGAGGTCGCGCTGATTGTAGCGGATAAGGGTATCTCCGCGGGGATACTCAATAAGACGATTAACTTCGCGGTAGTACCGCTGATAATAACCTCGTCGCTTTTAACCCCGATTATACTGAAAATCCTGTACTCAATCTGGCCCGATAATAAGGTTAAGCATATTACCGACCGTGAAACCCAGCAGAAGAATATGAAGTACCAGCAGATGTACAAGGAAAAAGAAAACGAGGATGTCGTAATTATAAAAACTAAGGTAAAATAAAGAGAGCCGAGCGTTCACCGCTCGGCTTTTTCCAATTCGTCATAAATATTTTCAAGCGCGTCATCCCAACCCTCTATGGCGAAGCTTCCGCCGCCGTTAGTGGCTCTAAGCTTGGAATCGTTCATATCCTGACCGTAGGCGAACAGCTCGCCGAGGTAGATTTCGTGACCGAAGCTTTGGCATATATCGCAAAACTCCTTCATAGGCTCGCTTGAGTTTTTGGTTTTAATAAGCTGTTTTCGTAAATCAGCGTTATTTTTAGCGTCGTTTAGAAGCTTTTCAAGTTTATGTTGAAACATATCATCACCATTTGTAATTTTACCACAAAAAACATATCTCGTAAAGATATAAGTTTCTACTCTATATTTCGCGTTTTATCTTGCTTTTAGGGCTGAAAAATAGTATACTATATAATGTGTTAAAAGGGGCTTTTTGGATGAAGTTATTGTGTGTAAGCGATTTTTCTCTTACCCGTTGCCCTATTTCGCGGAGGTAAAGGAAATGAAAAGACTAAAAGGGATTTTTTCCGTTTTATTTGCGGTAATGATTGCGCTCGGTACGGTAACTGTTTTTGCCGCGAGCGAAACCTACAATGTAAAAGAGTTGAATATGACTCTCTCTGTGCCGAATGATATGCTCGCGGTAATGAGAGAAAGCGAGAAAACCGATTCGTTTTTCTCTAATTTCGATCTTGATTACGAAGATTTTATGAACAGCTTCGAGAGTAACGGTATCTACTTCCAGGCGGTAAAGCAGGACGCTTCGCTTACTTTAACCGTTACTATGAGCGAAGATAAAAACAGTAAAAAAATCGACAACTATAATAACCTAAAAGACAGCGAGCTTAAAGATATTATGAATAAATACCTTAACGATAAAGCTTATAAATCAGGCGCGCTCGTTAAGTGTAATAACCTTAAATATATTTATCTTACCCTAAAAACCAAGTCGGGTAAGAAAACTATCCAAGCCGAGCAGTATTGCACCGTAGTTAACGGTATGAATATCCTTTTAACTCTCGACGCTCCCGCGGGCAAAAAGTTAAAGTCCGCCGACAAAGAGATGTTTAAAGAGGTCATAAACAGTACTCATATTGAAGATAATAACTTTTTCACTAAGTATAAAAACTATATAATATACGGCGGAGTAACTCTGTTCGGAATTATTGTAGTTGTAATTGTACTGATTATACTTCTTAAAAAGCTTCGAAATCCTAACCGTAAAAATAAGCACCTTATCCACGAGCTCGCTCACGAGCATAGGATTTCCGAAACCACCCGTATCCCGACGAGTAAAACTTCCCAGCATACACAAAGTTTTATGAAAAACTATAAGCCTGTAGATGAGACGGACAAGGAAATCGTAGAGGAAGTTGAAGAAATCGAAGAAATCCCCGAGAATATCCCCGAAACCGTTACCGAAGAACCCGAGGTGAATAAGGCCGAGTTCGAGGTTAAGGCGAATATTCAAAAATCGGACGAAGAACCCGTAGTAAACGAAACTCCTCTCGCCGAGAAAATTGTGTCAAACGGCTCAAAATCCGTAAGCGAGCCTGACGAGGAAGTTCCGATAGCTCAGCCGATGGAGTTTAAGGAGAAAGAAGAACCTGTTGAAACTCCCAAAGAGCCCGAGCAGGAAATCGAAATCGTAGACGTTGCCGAAGATAGTAACGAAGTTGACGACTACTTCGAGGAAGTTCCAGAAAAAGAGAATATGTACGCTTATTCCGACGTCGGAACTGCCGTTGACGAGTACAGCGCGGCTAAAGAGGAATCGAGATTAATCCGCGAGGAAAGACGAGAAACCGCCGATACTATCCTCAATATCTTAAAAGCAATCGGCAGAGGACTACTCGCCGTGTTATCGACAATTTGGATGATAATCTGCTATCTCGTTATTCATATAAAATATTTCTGCATAAACGTTTACCGCGCGATTAAGAAGAGCCGCGCTAAGAAAAAACGTATGAAAATCGAGGAACAGCGCCGACGTAATGTTACCGAACAGCGCCGCCGCCAGCGTGAAGCTGAGCTCGCGAGACGCCGCCAGAACGCTAACAGAAACGAGGGAGATTTAGTAAAGGTTCGTTCCTCGGGCGAAAGACGTCCCGCACCGAGAACGGCTTATCCCTCGAACAGACGTCCTCAGCAAAGGCCTCAAAACCGCAGACCTCAGCAGAGAAGCGGACAACCTCCACGCAGAAGACCGAGAAGATAATAGATAAACGGAGTGAAATATGGCTTCATTACTTATAAAAAACGCGAGGGTGGTAGACCCGTCGCAGTATCTTGACAAAACCGCGGATATTTATATCGAGGACGGAAAAGTTTTCGGTATAGGTTCATACACCGAGGCTGACGAAATAATCGAAGCGCGCGGACTTATAGCCACTCCGGGACTTGTGGATATGCACGTACATCTCCGAGATCCCGGCCAGACCTACAAAGAGGATATTATCTCGGGCTGTAAAGCCGCGGCGGCGGGAGGAGTTACAAGCCTGCTCGCTATGCCGAACACAAACCCGACGGTAGATAACGCCGAAACGGTAAAGTATATTCTCGATAAAGCTAAGGACGCCGACGCTAAGGTTTACGTAGCCGCGAGTATTACAAAAGGGCTGAAAAGCAAAGAGCCGACCGATTTAGACGAGTTGAAAGCCGCGGGCGCCGTAGCGCTCTCGGACGACGGCCGTCCCGTAGAAGATACAAAAATGCTCATAGACGCTATGAAAAAAGCGCCCGAGTTAAATATGGCGGTAACCGCTCACTGCGAGAGCCTGCCGATAGCGAACGGCGGAATTATGAACGAGGGCGAGGTGTCGCGTAAGCTCGGAGTTAAGGGGATCCCGGCTTCCGCCGAGGATTGCGGAGCTCAGCGAGAGGTAGCCTACGCCGACGCGTTCGATGTTCCCGTGCATATCTGCCATGTAAGCACAAAAAATTCTGTAGCTATGATTCGTGACGCTAAAAAGCGCGGGGTAAAGGTCACCTGCGAAACCGCTCCCCACTATTTCTCATTTACGGAACAGGAGCTTTTAAGACGTGACGCGGATTTCAGAATGAATCCTCCGCTTCGCCGCGAGGACGACCGCAAGGCGATTATCGAGGGGCTTAAGGACGGCACAATCGACGCCGTAGCAACCGACCACGCGCCTCACGCCGAGGAAGAAAAGGCTGACTTTAAAACAGCTATGAACGGTTCTATCGGAATGGAAACCTCGCTTTCCGCGGGAATCACAAATCTCGTTAGAACAGGCGAGCTGACTATTAATGAGCTGATTGAAAAAATGAGCGTAAATCCCGCTCGAATTTTAAACATAAACGCCGGTACGCTTGCGGACGGAGCCGCCGCCGATATAGTGCTGTTCGATATGGACGAGAACTATATTGTCGATGTAAACGAGCTTCACGGAAAGAGTAAAAACTGTCCGTTTAAAAACCGTGAGCTGTACGGCAAGGTAAAATATACGATTTTAGACGGCAAGGTAGTTTATAAATCGTAGGAGTAAAGGTAATTTTAGGAGTGAAAAACTATGTCAAAAGGTAATCTGCTGTCCGTAAGACACGACGTCCGTGTACTTGACGCGACGCTTCGTGACGGCGGACTTTGTAACGACTTTTTCTTTACGGACGAGTTTGTAAAAAATTTATATAAAGCCAATATTAAAGCCGGCGTCGATTATATGGAGTTCGGCTACAAGGCTTCTAAGGAGATTTTCCCTGTCGATAAATTCGGAAAGTGGAAGTTCTGCGACGATGACGATATCCGCGCTATTGTCGGCGAGAACGATTCCCCAATGAAAATCGCGGTTATGGCGGATGTGGGACGTTGCGATTATAAAAACGATTTCCGCCCGAAAAACGAAAGCCCCGTTGATTTAGTCCGTGTGGCTACTTACGTTAACGCGCTTCCGACCGCGGTCGATATGATTGAGCATTTTAATAAGCTCGGCTACGAAACCGCTATTAATATTATGGCTATCTCCAAGGAAAAAACCGAGGACTTAAAAGCCGCTTTAGAGGTATTCGGCGAAAGCCCTGTCGATACAATCTATATCGTCGACAGCTACGGCGCTTACTATCCCGAGCAGATCCGCCGTACATCCCAGATGTACCTCGAGTACGCCGATAAATACGGTAAAAACGTCGGCGTTCACGCCCACGATAATCAGAGCCTCGCCTTCGCTAATACTATCGACGCTCTCCAGGAGGGCGTAAGCTACCTTGACGCGACCGCTATGGGAATGGGCAGAGGAGCGGGTAACTGCCGAAGCGAGCTTCTTATCGGCTTCTTGAAGAATCCTAAGTATAAGCCCGAGCCTATCCTCGACCATATCGAGAACTATATGATCAGGCTTAAAGACGAAGGCGTACAGTGGGGATTCGATATTCCGTATATTATTACAGGCCAGCGCAACAGCCATCCGCGTACCGCTATCGCGTTCCAGAAAGCGCACCGCAAGGATTATCGAAACTTTAGATATGAGTTGTACGATTTGGAATAAGTTCCCCAAGTATCCAAAACTTCATAGAAAACTTGTGTGCGGGGGATATAAAACTTTAGAAAGGAACGTTCACGTTTGACGTGGACATATAAAATAAATGGATAGATTAATTAAAAAGATTGTTGAATATCAGAACCCGACAGTAGCGGGTTTAGACCCTAAGCTCGAGTACGTTCCCGAGTTTATTAAGGACGAGTGTTTTAAAAAGTACGGCAAAACCCTCGAGGGTGCGGCAGCGGCTCTTTTCGAGTTCAATAAGGCGCTTATCGACGCGCTTTATGATATTGTACCCGCCGTTAAACCCCAGGCTGCCTATTACGAAATGTACGGCTGGCAGGGCGTAAAAGCGCTTTGCGATACGATCGCTTACGCAAAAAGCAAGGGTATGTACGTAATTACCGACGGTAAGCGCAACGACATCGGAACAACTATGCAGGCTTACGCCGCGGCTCATTTAGGTACTACCGATGTAGCCGGCTCGGAAGTCGAAGCCTTCGGCGCGGACGCGCTGACTGTTAACGGCTATCTCGGTTCGGACGGAATTAATCCGTTGCTTAAAATCTGCGAAGAAAAGGATAAGAGTATCTTTGTACTCGTTAAAACCTCTAATCCCAGCTCAGGCGAGCTTCAGGATAAGAAAATCGACGATAAAACCATCTATGAAACTATGGGAGAAATGTGCGAAAATTGGGGAGAAAATCTCCGCGGAGAAAGCGGCTACAGCGCGGTAGGCGCGGTAGTAGGCGCTACCTATCCCGAAATGCTCAAGGAATTAAGAGAGAAACTTCCGCATACATTTTTCTTAGTACCGGGTTACGGCGCTCAGGGCGGCGGAGCCGAGGACGTAAAGTACGCGTTCGATAAAAACGGCGTAGGAGCCGTAATCAACTCAAGCCGCGGAATTATGTGCGCTTGGACTAAGGCCCGGGGCGCAAGTGAAAAGGACTTCGCTAAAGAAGCGAGAAACGAAGCTTTGCGTATGAGAGATGATATCAGAAACGTTGTAGGTGAAATGAAGTAAAAAGAGGACTGCCGGGCAGTCCTTTTTCTATTTTCATTGTTACTCAACACAAATTGTGCTTTTTTACTATAAATTACGCGATATAGGGCGAATAATTAATCGTTAAATCATTGACAATGTTTCTCAAAAAGAGTATAATTCTAGGGTGAGGGTAAAATAGGAATTAATATTTTTTACTATAATTTGTAAAGGAGTAATTGAAATGGCAAGAGTTTATAACTTTTCCGCAGGCCCGGCGGTAATTCCGGAGTCTGTATTAAAAGAAGCCGCTGAGGAGATGCTCGATTATAAGGGCAGCGGTATGTCCGTAATGGAAATGAGCCACCGCTCAAAGTGGTTCGACGATATTATCAAGGATGCTGAGAAAGATCTTCGCGAGCTTATGAACATCCCCGAGAACTACAAGGTTCTTTTCGTTCAGGGCGGCGCAAGCTTACAGTTCGCGGCTATTCCTATGAACCTTATGAAGAATAAGGTTGCCGACTATATCGTTACAGGCCAGTGGGCTAAGAAAGCTTTCGCTGAGGCTCAGATTTACGGTAAGGCTAATAAAATCGCTACTTCCGAGGATAAGACTTTCTCGTATATCCCCGATTGCTCAGATCTTCCCATCAGCGAGGACGCTGACTACGTTTATATCTGCGAGAACAATACTATCTACGGTACTAAGTTCCACGAGCTCCCGAATACTAAGGGTAAGCCGCTCGTTGCCGACGTAAGCTCATGCTTCCTTTCGGAGCCTGTAGACGTTGAGAAGTACGGCGTTATCTACGCGGGCGTACAGAAGAACGCCGGTCCCGCCGGACTCCAGGTTGTAATTATCCGTGAGGATTTAATTACCGACGATGTACTCCCCGGAACTCCTACAATGATGAAATATAAAACTCAGGCTGACGCCGGTTCGCTTTATAACACACCGCCTTGCTACGATATCTATATCTGCGGTAAAATCTTTAAGTGGATTAAGGATATGGGCGGCCTCGAGGAAATGAAGAAATATAACGAAAAGAAAGCCGCTATCCTCTACGATTATCTTGATTCAAGCAAGATGTTCAAGGGTACTGTAGTTAAGAAAGACCGTTCTCTTATGAACGTACCTTTCGTAACAGGCGACGCTGACCTCGACGCTAAGTTCGTTAAGGAAGCTACCGCCGCAGGTTTCGTTAACCTTAAGGGCCACCGCACAGTAGGCGGTATGAGAGCTTCTATCTACAACGCTATGCCTATCGAGGGCGTAGAAAAACTCGTTGAGTTTATGAAGAAGTTCGAGGAAGAAAATTCTTAATCAGTAACTGCTGATTGTTTTTTATCGGAGGCAAAAATGTATAACGTACTTACTTTAAATAAAATCTCGCCTAACGGCACAAGCCGTCTCGGCGATAACTATAACGTAGGAGACGACGTCGAGAATCCCGCCGCGGTTCTCGTTCGAAGCGCTTCTATGCACGATATGGAAATGCCCGAAAGCTTACTCGCGATCGCTCGTTGCGGAGCTGGTACCAACAATATCCCCAAGGACGTTTGCGCCGATAAGGGTATCGTAGTATTCAACACTCCGGGCGCTAACGCTAACGCTGTTAAAGAGCTCGTACTCGCCGGACTTTTTATGAGTTCAAGAAAAGTTGTCGAGGGTATCGAGTGGGCTAAAACCTTAAAGGGTAACGGTGACGCTGTCGGCAAGATGGCCGAAAAAGGAAAAGGCCAGTTCGTAGGCCCCGAGATTATGGGCAAAACCCTCGGCGTAATCGGACTCGGCGCGATCGGTATCTTAGTAGCTAACGCCGCAGTTGCTTTAGGTATGAAGGTTATCGGTTACGATCCGTTCCTTTCCGTTAACAACGCTTTAAAGCTCGACCCGACTATTAAGGTTTACGCTAACATTGACGATATTTTTACTAACAGCGATTATGTAACAGTTCACGTTCCGCTTATGGACGCTACAAGAGATCTAATTGACGCTGACGCTATCGCTAAGATGAAGGACGGCGTTCGTATTCTTAACTACAGCCGTGACGGTCTTGTAAACGCTAAGGCTGTTTTAGACGGTATCAAGAGCGGTAAGGTTGCTAAATACGTTACCGACTTCTCTACCGACGAGGTTCTCGCTGAGGACGGCGTAATCTGTATGCCTCACCTCGGAGCTTCTACTCCCGAGAGCGAAGACAACTGCGCTGTAATGGCCGCGGATCAGGTTAAGGAGTATATCGAAAACGGTAATATCGTAAACTCCGTTAACTATCCTAACGTAACAATGGCTAAGTCCGGCGCTGTTCGTTACTGTGTACTCTTTAAGGCTTCTGACGATGCCGTTAAGAATATCACAGGCGCAGTAAACGGCTTAAAGGCTGTTGAGGCTAAGACTAAGGGCGATTTCGGTTACGCTATCGCCGACGCTGACGACGACAGCTCTGTTGCCGCTTTAGAAGCTTTAGCCGACGTAATCAAGGTTAGAGTTATTAAATAATCTACACTAAAACATATTGCCGGCAGGTTTTCCTGCCGGCTTTTTCTTTAAGCTGTGCGTTTTAGTGACAGATTGATGACAGATGTATTTTTTAATCTGTCACTCAAAAAAGTCAGTGTTTATGCCGTTTCCAAGGGTTAGTGACAGATATGACAGATTATTTCCTATAAACTATATAAAGTAAAAAAATAAAATGTTTTATTATAGTATATATACAATAGGAAACAATGTGTCATCTGTCACCGTATAGTTTACGCCCCCGGCAGTCAGTCTCAGCTATCGGCTTTTCCTCAG
>JAHKZS010000154.1 GCA_020626545.1 bacterium | reverse complement strand
CGGCGCCCGGTACTAAGCTTAAAGCGGTAGGAAAGAGCGAAAACGGAAAAGATATTTATAAATACACTATTCCTGATAAAAAGTATTTTAAATTACGTTTTACAAACGGTTCGGATAAAACTCAGGATATACGCTTTTATTCGGGAAATATATGCTATTATATCTACGATAAAACAACTTCCCTTAAAGTTAAAGGATATAAATATAATGAATAGTTTAAGAGAGCTGGTTTTCAGCTCTCTTTTCTTTTAATATAGCTATTATATTTGTCAAATGATACATAAATTTAATGTACAAAACCTATTTTTTAATAATCTAACCAAAAGTATTTTTAATTCTTTTAGAATACTAATCTTAAATTGTTTTATTATATAATATATGAGTAAAATTATTTCAATTTTGATTTCTATGGAGGAACTTAAAATGGAAAAGAAAGAACAGATGTACGAAGGTAAAGCTAAAAAGGTTTTTGCTACAGATAACGAAGATTATTGCATAGTTTCCTATAAGGATGACGCTACCGCGTTTAACGGCGAGAAGAAGGGAACTATTGTCGGTAAAGGTGTAGTTAATAACCGTATGAGTAACTTTATGTTTAAGCTTTTAGAGGCAAAGGGTGTCCCTACTTGTTATGTAGAGGAGCTCAACGACAGAGATACTGTAATGAAAAAGGTTGAGATAGTACCTCTCGAGGTTATTATAAGAAATAAAGCGGCAGGTTCTTTCTCTAAGCGTTTTGGAGTTCCCGAAGGATACGAGCTTAAAAACCCGACGTTAGAGTTCTGCCTTAAGGATGATGATCTCGGCGATCCAATGATTAACGACAGCCAGATTTACGCTATCGGCGCCGCTACTAAGGAAGAGCTTGAAAAAATTTCCGAGTACGCTTATAAAGTAAATGAGGTAATGGTTGAGTTCTTTAAGAGCGTTAATGTTGAGCTTATCGACTTTAAGATTGAGTTCGGTCGTTATAAGGGCGAGATTTTACTCGCGGACGAGATTTCTCCCGATACATGTCGTTTCTGGGATGTGGATACTCACGAGAAGCTCGATAAAGACCGTTTCCGTCGTGATATGGGCGGAGTTGAGGACGCTTACGCTGAGATGATGAAGCGTGTAGGTCTCGCTGACTAATTAGTTAGAATATTAATCAGTAATACGGAGTGTGAACCCCCTTGAGTTTTAATTTTGACAATCTTCCCAAAGAAGGTCTTCACGAGGAATGTGGAGTATTCGGTATATACAGCGACGGCTCAATCAATCCTGCCTACGCGTGCTATAACGGTTTACTTGCCTTACAGCACAGAGGACAGGAGAGTTGCGGTATAGCTGTATCCGACGAAGGTGTAATGAATTACCATAAAGATATGGGACTCGTTACGGAAGTTTTCAACAATTCTGTATTAGATTCATTAAACGGACAAATGGCGGTTTCCCATGTCCGTTATTCAACAGCAGGCGGCTCTGTGCTTGAAAACGCACAGCCGCTTGTTATGCGTTATATAAAAGGTACT
>JAHKZS010000153.1 GCA_020626545.1 bacterium | reverse complement strand
TCAACCACTACGGGATTATCAAAAATTTCATACGCGGTAGTCGCGTTACTGCCGCCTGCTTTGGGTACAGGGATTACGTTTACTATCTCGAGATTATGGCTCTCGGCGTACTCACGCTCGACCACGAGCGCTCTTTCTAAGTGTTCACAACATTGAGCCGCTAAGTAAATTCCCTTTTCTTTAAGATAAGGATAGAAGGAATCGTACATAGCTTTAGCGCAGTCTACACTCGAAGCTGTGCCGATTGTTGAGCCTGTCACTACGCTTGTGGAACAGCCGAGGACGATTATATCCCCTGATTTTAGATTAGCTTTTTCAACGAGTTCTTTAAATACATTAAAAGTCTCGCTTTTTATATTATCATACATATTACTCACCAACATACATTATACAATGAAATTTAATAAAATAAAGTGCATAAAAGAATATAAAAAGAAAAGCTGCCCTTTCGGACAGCTTAATCTTAATTATCAGTCGGTTGTGTAAGGAAGGAGCGCAACCTGACGAGCACGCTTGATAGCTGTTGTAAGAGCTCTCTGGTGTCTTGCGCAAGTACCTGTTACACGGCGGGGTAAAATCTTACCGCGCTCGCTCATATAACGACGTAAACGAGCGATATCCTTATAATCAATGTTCTCAACCATATCTACGCAAAAAGCGCAAACTTTTCTGCGGCCTTTTCTGCCGCGCATCGGACGATCTGCCATGATTATCTCTCCTTTCAAATATTAGAAGCTTTTCTATTTATTCCATTCGGAATTAGAATCAATTAAAACGGTAAGTCATCGTCAAGAGGCATTTCCTGAAAATCGGAATTGCTTCCGCTCTGATAACTCGGAGCAGGCTGGCTGTCTACAGCGGGAGCCGCGGGGGCGCCTGAATAAGACTGGTTGTAAGAATTATTGTAGCCTGCTGACGCGTCACGGCGTTCGCCTGTAAAGCTTACATTATCAGCTACAACCTCTACAACATAACGGTTGGTACCGTCTTTAGCCTGATAAGTTCGGGACTGGAGCTGACCTTCTACCGCGATAAGCGATCCCTTGCTGAAATAACGACATACAAACTCAGCCGTCTGTCTCCAACAAACAATATCAATAAAATCAGCTTTACGCTCTTCGCCGCTCTTAACATAGCTGCGGTCTACAGCGATTCTGAAACTGGTTACACTGATACCTGAACCCGTAGTTTTAAGCTCGGGGTCCGCTACTAAACGTCCCATTAAAATAGTTCTGTTCAACATAATACTTCATCCTTTCATTCACGATAAACGTGTACCTTTAATTATTCACCTTTTTTGACAATCATAGAACGGAGAACGCCGTCTGTGATTTTGAAAATACGGTCGAGTTCCGCGGGGAATTCCGCTTCGGATTCAAAATCCATAAGAACATAGTAACCGTCGCTTTCTTTGTTGATAAGATAAGCGAGCTTACGCTTACCCCATTCATCAACATTCTGCAGAGTAGCGTGCTTTTCGATTAAAGCCTTAAACTTCTCGATAAGGTTCTGGATACCTTCCTCGCCGAGCTTTAACGAAAAAATCATTACTGTCTCGTAATTAGCTGTTACTGCCACGTTGAACACCTCCTTCTGGACAATATGGCGATAATTTAATTATCGCAAGGAATATTAATGATCCGTTAAGCAAGCCTTTAAGCATAGCTTAACGGATAACATTTTAATTATAGCATATTTTTCCG
>JAHKZS010000152.1 GCA_020626545.1 bacterium | reverse complement strand
CAGCTCCATATCGTGACCGTGACGGAAACTTTGGGGCATATCAAGCCCCCAGATAAAGCTGTAGCCTGTAAGCTCCGAACGGAACTGGCTTTGTATAGCTGTAGAAATATTCAGCGAATCGTCGCCTACTACATGGAGGAGAGCTCGTCTAACCTGAGCGTTAGAATGATAAACACGTTTTCCGTCGACGCTTTCGGCGAGTACGTTTCCGTTTCTGTCGGAAATTTTTCCCGCTTGAATCAGTCCGCCCGAACCGGATATATGACCGTTATAGGGCTGGTCTACCCAGTCAGCCGCGTTTAAGATAGTCTCAAACACGAGAAATCCCAAACCGCCCAAAAAGGCTATAACTACAATAAATATCAGCCATGAACGTTTCAGTGTTCTTTTCATTACAACTCTCCTTTCTCGAATATTTTATTAAATCATAATTTATTTCGAATAGGTTCGCTCGTCGGCGGCTTTTATAAACGCTAAAAGTCCCCAACAAGATATTATACTTGAACCTCCCGCGCTTATAAACGGGAATGTTACTCCCGTGAGCGGGAGAATATCGGTGGCGCCGAATACGTTGAGCGACATCTGAATAACGAATAGTCCCGCCGCGCAACACGCGGAAATCGAATAGAATGTGCTTCGGCTTCGTGTAGTTACCGAACGCGCGTAGATAAACAGTGTCGCGATAGCGATAGCGATAACAATCGCCGAAATAAATCCCATTTCCTCGCTCATAAGTCCGAATACAAGGTCGGATTCCGAAGCGGCTACGTATTTTAATACGCCGTTACCTATACCTACGCCGAAAAGTCCGCCCGACGCTATATAAGTGAGCACACGAGCCTGCTGGTAGCCTCGGCTGTCTTGGGTATACTGCCATACATGGCGCCAGCCCTGGAAACGCCTGAGTACATACGGTTTCATATTCAGCACGATAAAACCGCCGAGTCCCGCGCCGGTAAGAGCGAGAATAACGGTTTTAAAATCTCCCGAACGTGTAAACGATATAAGCAGGAATGTTCCGAAGAAGATAAGCGCTGTTCCGAAGTCGCCCATAAGAGCGAGCGCTCCGACGCAAATCGCCGAGAATATAATAAACTCAAGTAAGTTTTGTTTAGTCTGTAATCGGTCGAGCGTAGACGCTCCCACGAAAATAAACGCTATTTTTACGAATTCAGACGGCTGAACGGTAACGGGACCTATATGAACCCAGTTAGCCGAACCGTTGGTAACTCGTCCGAATACAAGGTTGATACCGAGCAACAGTACCGCCGCTATCATAATAATTAAACGCCACTTACCTATACGGTCGGGGTTTTCGATAAACTTAATAAGTATACAGAACGCAATCATACCCGCGACAGCGGCAACCAGCTGTACGTAAGCGGGCTGAATGAGAGCGTTTTTTACATTTTGGCGGGCGAGCAGCATTACGCCTATTCCCGTAAAGAACAATCCGAGCGCCTCGAGCTCAAACGCCGCGCGCCTGAGGATAACTCTCGACACAAAGTAGAACAGCCACTCCACGCCTACTAAACATCCGCAGAGTATAGCGGGGTCAAAATCCTTAGCCCCGTCGCAGAAACACGCCTCAACCGCCATAAAAATATGGAACAGCGAAACTAAAATAAGAATCTTGTAAGGCTGAATGGCGGGTTTATTAGAAACTTTAGAGAAAAACCAGCTCGACTGAAGCTCCTCGTGGAACTCCTCGCCTCGTCTAAAGGCGTATTCTCGGTTACCTAAAGTTATAGTATCGTCTATATTAAGCATAGCGCGCCGGCTTCCTACGCGCTTTCCGTTTACGTAAGTTCCTGTTTTAGAGCCTGTATCGGTTATAAACCAACCCTCTTTACGCCGTAAAAGCACACAATGGTTCCTCGAAACCGCGGGGTCGTCTATAGCAATATCCGAACCGCGCGATCTTCCGATAGCGTTTTCCCAAAACAGAACAGGAGTTTTTTCGCCGGTTTCCAAATCCTGTAAAAGTACAAGCGGACGTTCCGGTCGGCGACGGCGACGCATAGCCGCGAAAATTTGATATACAATTACGACAGTATATACGGGAAGCAGCATTCTCAACGCCACAACCGCGATATCCATAATTAACGTCATACCGTCCGTCTCCTTTCTATAGAATTACAAATTTATACATAGTACATTTTAACTCAAACCAATATAAAAGTCAATCGTTTTATTGCCCGCGAGCACTGTAACTTTTACCGCTGTAAAAGTTATAACATTCTACCGTATATTTTATAAAGTATTTTCTCAGTCACCTGTACTCTATAGCTTAATACTATACTTATAGGAGGCAAAATATGGAAATTCTTATATTATACGCATTAATAGCGGCGCTCGGCACATGGGCGGTAAATGTGCTGGGGGCGGCTACTGTAATGTTTTTTAAATCGCCTAAGGAGAAAACCCTGAATCTTTTACTCGGGTTCGCTTCGGGCGTTATGATAGCCGCGAGCTTCTGGTCGCTTTTGGAGCCGTCGATTGAGCTCGCGGAAAAACAGTCGGCTCTGCCCGCTTACGCGGTAGCTACGAGCGGTTTTTTATTCGGCGCTGTGTTTATGTGGATGTCGGACAAAGTAGTCACATTCTCAAGGCGCAGGCTCGCTGTCTCAAAGGGCTCGCGTAACGAAAGAGTTAACCGCATTATAATGCTTGTGCTTTCGATTACGCTCCACAATATACCCGAGGGACTTGCGGTCGGAGTAGCCTTCGGCTCGCTTCAAAACGGCAACTTTTCCCCCGAAAACTTAATGGGCGCGATTACTATAGCCGTCGGAATCGGCATCCAAAACTTTCCCGAGGGAGCGGCGGTATCACTTCCGCTTAAACGCGAGGGCTACTCGTCGTTAAGGTGCTTTCTTACAGGAACTTTATCGGGATTCGTCGAACCGATAGCGGGCGTTATCGGAGCGCTCGCGGTAGTGCATATTCAGTCTATACTCCCCTACGCCTTAGCTTTCGCGGCGGGAGCTATGATTTTAGTCGCGGTACACGAACTTATCCCCGAATGTCAGCAAAATAAGGACACTCACCCGTATTTCGCGACGATGGGGATTGTGACAGGATTCGCCGTTATGATGCTTTTAGACGTAATGCTCGGATAAAAAACTTCATAATTCTTCCTTTTTCAACTTTTTTCTAAAATAATGTTGCTTTTTTTCTAGTTTTTTATTAGAATATAGAGTAGGATAATTTTGAATATTAGGAAGTAAAAATATGGAAGTAAAATACGTCAACTTAAAGGTGGATACAAGTAAATATAATCCCTCGAACAGCGTAAGGCGGCGTAACATTCAACCTCCCCGCAGACGACGTAACTCATATAATTCGTTTAAAAGGCGCAGGAGAATTGATAAACGTCCGATTTTAGTTATCGCGGCGGTTATACTTATCGTTCTTCTCGGAGTAACAATATGGAACGCGGTAAGACCTAAGTCCGATCCTGTAGAGGATTTAAAATCCGTTAAGGTTTCTGGCAGCGCTGTAAAATTACAGTGGAAAAAGGCGGCGGATGTCGACGGATATATAATCTACAAAAAGACGTTCGACGAGGGTGAGTTTAAAAAGGTCGGCACTATCGGCAAAAAGAAAACTACCTACACTGTTAAGAAGCTCAATTCGCTTACGGATTACACCCTTTGCGTAACCTCTTATAAAAAAGGCGATAACATTATCGAAAGCGACAGGAGAACCGTAGATGTTTACACTCTGCCCGCGACTCCTGTGTTCAGCGAATGTAAATCTCATAACGAGGGTACGATTTCTCTGGCGTGGAAATCTGTTCCTAATGCCGAAACATACCAGGTTCAGTACGTTAAAGGCGACGATAAGAACTTTAAGAACGCCGTTACTAAATCGTTTAAACAGTCCAAGACTCCCAAGACTATTATTACAGGACTAGAGAAGTCAGGTCCGTACTGCTTAAGAATCAGAACGACAGCTACTCACAACGATCAAAAAGTCACCGGCACATGGAGTTCGGCTTACGTCGTATATATCGCGGAGAACTTCACTCTCAGAAGCAGTATTGATCCCAACAAGCCGATGGTCGCTCTTACATTCGACGACGGTCCCGGGTACAACAAGGCTTCGGGAAGTATTTTAGATACTTTAGAGAAGTACAACGCTAAGGCTACGTTCTTTATGGTCGGCAGAAACGCCGAGGGCAACCCGAACAACATAAAGCGCAAGGTTAGTCTTGGTATGGAGCTTGGAAACCATACATGGAACCACGCTCATTACGGAGAGAACGTTCTTCCGTCCGATATCCGTAAAGCTTCGGACGCTATCTATAATATCTGCGGACTTTATCCGACGGCGTTCCGCTCACCCGGCGGTATGACTACAGGTACAATTAAAGCCGAGTGTAAAAAGGAAAATATGCCGATTTACTACTGGACTATTGACACTCAGGACTGGCTCTCCAGAGACGCCGACAAGGTTTACGATATGGTTATGAATAACGTAGGCGACGGCGATATAATCCTTATGCACGAGATTTACACCTCGACCGCCGACGCGGTTAAGAGAATTGTACCCGCGCTTAAGAAAAAGGGTTATCAGCTCGTAACATGCAAAGAGCTTATGTACGCTAAAAACGGCAAGGCTCCCGAAAACGGCGTTGAGTATTTCAGCGCGGATAAAATTAAAGAATAATAAATAAGCGGTAAGTTTATTTTTAACTTACCGCTTATCACTTACCACTTACAACTAGAGGCGGCTCAAAACCTTTTGAGCCGCCTCTGTGTTTTATCGCTTAATTTTTTTAACTGAACTCCAATCGGAGTAATAAACCTCATCTCCCGACTTTTTATAAGTCCTGAGTTTAAAGTAATAGGTCGTTCCTTTTTTAAGTCCTTTAACACTTTTATAACGCTTAGTTCTGGAGATTGTATATGTTTTCTTGCCCTCGGTAAAATCTTCGTCCTTAGCTACGCAGAGCTTAACTCCCGTAGCTGAAGGGGATACACTTTTCCATTTTACCGTGACGGATTTTTTCGACTTAGAAATCATCTTATTAATCGCGACGGCTTTAGGAATAATCTTAAACTTCTTATTAAAGCTCTGGTTTTTTAATTTATGCGACACCTTAATTGTATATACGCCGTAGAAAGTGTGCTTCGAGGGCATATTTACGCTGTAATATTTGTCGGATATTTTATTGCCGTTTTTATCCCTAACGGTTATCTTGGGAGCCTGGCTCCTGCCGTTATAAACGAAAACAGTTTTCGAAAGGCTTACCGAAGCTATATCGGGCGATAAGTCTTTTTCATATTCTAAAGCTTTATCCGTCGGCGAGGGTAAGCCGTCGGAATACACAACCTGAGTTTCCGCATCGGGATTATCGCCGATACTTACTATAACCGAGCGCTTCCCCTTTTCTTTATAGGAGCGCTGAACATCTCCGCGGGTAAAAATATGAATCCAGTAATTAAGGCCGTTATCGTCCGTGAATACTCCTACGCCCATACGGGTGTAGTCGCCGAGCATATTAATTCTGTGACCCTCGGAATTATAGTAGCCGTCGGTAGCTTCGCGCGGATTTGAAAACCCTTTCGCGATATTTTCGGCAACTGCTTCTTCCCAGTCCGCAACCGTTGACCAGGATTTAGTGTTCGGTCGGATATGGGAGAAATTAACGCTGCACTCAGCCGCTCTAATCATAGCGGGCTCCACGAGCGAAAAATCGTTCTCGAGTTTTTCAAGTCCGTTTTGCTCACGGTAATCGTTTATATAGTCCGCCATTTCGTTAGCGTAATCAAAATTAAACGTTCCGTGAACCAAATATCCGCTTTCGGCGAACGCCGTAACGCTGAAAGCCGAAAGTAAAATAACGAGCGTGGTCAGAACGGCGGTTGTTTTTATTAAATTTTTCATACAGCCGTCCTCCTTCAGCCCTATTTATATAATTATATACCACAAATTGCACAAAATCAATATAGTTGTTTAAAAATTATTGTCTGTTACGCCTCGCTTAAATAAAATGTAACCTTTTTATCGGCAAAGTGGTATTATTTATGAAGGAGGGAATAGTGTGAAAATTCACACTATCAAAGATTTATGTTGTCCGCCCGGTTTGCCGCAAGCGGCAACGGGCGATGACTATAATCGCCATACACGCCTTAT
>JAHKZS010000016.1 GCA_020626545.1 bacterium | reverse complement strand
TAGCAATTATGGCTGAATTTGGAGAAAACATTAAGCAAAAGAGAGAGGAATTGGGTATAACACAACAAACGCTCGCCGACTCACTTTTCGTCACCAGACAAGCGGTTTCAAGATGGGAAAACGGTTCCCGCTACCCTGACCTTTTAACAGCGAATAAGCTTGCGGCACAGCTCGGGGTTAAGCTTGACGATTTACTCGAAAACGACAATATGCAAACTTACGCTGAGGTTAATCCCGTAATAGAATATCCTGTCAACAAACGTATTCTGACAGCATTATTTGCCTCTGCTTTTTCCGTAAATCTGATACTTTTATTATGGAAATTCGGGTTTTATATGATTGATTATCCACGTTTAATAAACGAGTGGGACACCGCGGCTTATCTTGTAGGCTTAGTTCTTTTCGCGGTAATAACCTTTGCGTTATTATACGGTGTTATAAAATCTATTCGCGATGATATGACACCGCAGGTATCGGTAAAAATTATTACAATAATTGTCGGTTTTGACTTAATAAATCAACTTACGGTTGACATACTGAACGCGCAAAATAACAACCTTAATGCAAACAGCATAATTTCACTTGTGTTTTTCGGGATTATTGATATCGTTTTTATTGTCTTTACGATTCTGTATTTTCGCTTTGATAAACCCGAAATGCCGCTGCCTATATATATAGTCGCAGGTCTTGAGATATTTATTAACTCGGCATCATACATATATACTCTTATCGGCTATATCGGCACGGCTCAACTACCCAAATATATTATGGTTTCTACATTACGAATGTTTGCGGTTTTAGTTATACCGGCTTTGTTTATCTATATGACTGCTGTCCTGCATAGAAAAAGGAAGCTTGCGAAAACTTGATAAAACTTCAAATAATTAAAAATATATAAAACGGGATGATTCGCTTTTGAATCATCCCGTTATTTTATTCGTCATAGTATTCTGTATCTTCGTCGGAGTAATTGTTATCGGAATTATCCGAGGTATCTGAGTTATCGGTGTTTTCGGAGTTATCGGAGGTTTTTTGGGGTTTATTAAGTCCGAAATATTCGTCGAGCAGCGATTTTGCTACATTCATACTGAACTGGCCGTGGGCGCCGTGCTCCAAAACTACCGCGACGGCTACCTTAGGTTTATCGAAAGGAGCGTAACAGATAAATACCGTATGGTCGGAGCCCGCGTTCTCGGCGGTACCTGTCTTAGCCGCGACGGGTATGCTGTAGTTTCCGAATACCGAGTACGCTGTACCGCCGGGGTCGGCAACTACGTTACGCATAGCGTTTTGGACTATCGAGAGATTATACGCAGACACACCGCAGGTGTCCTCAACCTCGGGTTTTTTGGTATTGTATTTATAAACCGTCTTTGTGCGTTTATAATTTCTGATTTCCTTTACAAGATGGGTTCGATAGCGTTTTCCGCCGTTAGCGATAGTCGCGGTATAGGTCGCGAGCTGTACAGGCGTAAAGGCGTTGTCCGACTGACCGATAGCCGCCTGGACGGTATTACCTTCCTGCCAGGTTTTACTGTCGCGGCCCGCTAAGATACCGTTGCTCTCCTCTACCTCGAGACCTGTCTTTTCGCCGAGTCCAAACTTTTCGGCGTAGAGGTACATTGTATCTATACCGAGCAGTCGTCCTGTTTCGGCAAAATAGGAGTTACAGCTCTTGGTAATCGCTGTTCTCAGCCCGATTGAGCCGTGAGTTCCCATACATTTTACGGGGTTAGTCGGGTAATGGTCGTAGATATGGTTACAGGTAAAGAAAGTACCCTCGCTGATAACATTCTCCTGCAGAGCGGCAGCCGCAACGCAGGGTTTAAATACCGAACCCGGAGCGAACGAACCGATAAAGGCTCGGTTATAAATCGGCGCGTTTTTATCTTCTACGAGGTTAACGTAGTAGTCGCCGTATTTTGAATATTTATTTAAGTTAAAGGTAGGATAGCTCGAAGCCGCGAGTACCGAAAAATCGTTTACGTCGAGCATAACCACCGCGCCTGTCTTACAATCGGCGCCGTTACCGCCGTCGCTTTCGCCGTAAGCTCTAGCCGCGTCAACCTGCTTTTTAAGCGAGTCGTTGGCGACCTTTTGAAGCTTGCTGTCGAGGGTTAAATAGAGCGTATGTCCGGGCTTAGCGTTAACCGACTCAACGACCTTAGTAACATTACCGTCGGAGTTTTTCTGAACAATCCTCTCTCCGCCGACACCTTTAAGCTCGTCCTCGTACGCGAGCTCAAGCCCGAATTTACCGATACTGTCGTTAAAGCCGTAGTCCTTACCCTCGGACTGCTTCTGCTCGTATTCTTCCTGATTTATACTTCCGAGCGCGCCGAGAATATGGGGAGCGAGCTTGCCCTGGGGATTATGGCGGGTTAAGTAGGTCTGAATCTCAACGCCGCTCACGCTCTGCATATTTTCGCTGACAATCGAGAGCATATCGGAGCTGATGCCTTTGGCGAAGATATAGGGGTTGGTGTTTGAGTACCAGGTTCTCTCCATGTTATAATGAACTGAAACGAGATTTCGAAGCGTAGCTTTCGCGAGCTGTTTATCCTCGAGTTCATATCTTTCGGCTAAAAGCTTCATACACTTTTCGGCGTTGTCGGACGGTTTAAGGTCGAGGTAGTCCTTGGATTTAAGAACTTTTATCTCGTCGCTTCTGCCCTTTTTAAACCTGTAAACTCCCTGTTCGTCAATTTTAATCGGCAGGTTATCTATCCATTTCTCGTTACGGCTGTTCATAAGCCTCATAAGCGAGAGGATAGTATTATCTAAATTCGCGGCGTCGATATAGAGCTTATCGAGTACAATCCGATAGCCCGTACGGTTTACCGCGAGACCTTTTCCGTTGCAGTCGAGAATTTCTCCGCGGGTAGCGT
>JAHKZS010000015.1 GCA_020626545.1 bacterium | reverse complement strand
CCCTTAGCCCTTTGCCCTTAGCCCTTTGCCCTTAGCCCTAAAAATAAAAAGCGGTTCAAACGAACCGCCTTTTTATTGCTTAAACAATCCAAGTTCATTATACAAATTCTTACGCTTAGACGCTTCTTTGAGCATTTCGGAAGTGCCTGAGCTTTTTCTTTTGCCCGAAAGCACTAAACCCGCGTACTTAAAGCTCTCGCCCGCCAAGCCTATAGGATAAAAAATCCTGTTCTTCTTAACGAGCTTATTAGACTTGGTCTTTTCGTTAAGGGACGAAAACAGCTGAGCCACAATTCCCTTATCGCTCACGGAATTACCGCCTCGGTCGGAGATATACTTAATCTCTCGGTAGCGGTTCATATCCTTTTTGCCGAAGTTACCCCCGCCGAGAATATCGTCCAGCACCGCTTCGGTTAAACCGCTTTCAATCTCGACTTCGTTTACAAAGTCCTTTTCGTCTATCTTCAAATATTCCATACAGGTTTTGGTGATTATACAGCAGAATTTCCAAAGCCCGAAGCTCTTTAGCTTAGCTTCGAAAATCCCCCTGAAACGCTCGTCCGTAAAGCTGTTCACGAACACCGCCCAGTCGCAGAGATGGCGCAGTCCTATTCCCTCTTTGGTCATATGGGACACCATATGAAGCAGCATAATCAAGCCGTGGAGATACTCGCTGACTATATTACAGCTCGCCGAAGCGAACTCGATTCTGCGCGAGGTCGGTACGGCTTTTTCGATTTCATTTTTAATAAGCGCGCCCTTAGCGCTTTTCGGAATACCGTTAACGCTTCGGTGAATTTCAAGAATACTGAGCCCGGGGCGCTCATACGCAACGTGTACATCGCCGCTTTCGCCGTGGTCGTATTTATAGCCGAGCTTTTGAACCAGAGCCTCGGTCTTTTCGAAATCTTCCTCTTTTACGAGAAAATCCACGTCGCCCATATCCCTCATATTCGAGTCGGGATAGTAATACGCCGAGGCGATACCCTTTATAACGGCGTAAGGAATATTATTCTCGGTCATTATGCGGTCGAGCTCGCCGTGGTCGTGGAAGTTACCGGTATTAACAATGAGCTTAGCTAGATACTTTTCGCTTAGAGCGTCGAACTTTTCGGGCGCGAAAGATTTAAGCTTTTCCTCTACGAAAGGAAAAACCATAGTATATACCGTCTGAGAGTAGGCTTCTTTCAGAAGCTTTAAAATATCGGCGTTATTAATTTCGGGTTTTTCAGCGCCGAACAGCCGATAACTTACAATATCGAGCAAAAGCGCTTTAGTATTATCCGTCATTTTTTACCTGCTTCTATTATTATAATTTCTCTCGGGTTGTTAATTCTCGGAATCGCTACGGTGCCGGAACAGCCTGCCGAGACTACAAGTCTACCCTCGAAAACTCCCTTATCGTATTTAGGGAAAAATCCCTCCCCCGACGATAAAAGTCCTCTGTTCCTGAATCGAACCTGTCCGCCGTGATTATGCCCCGCTAAAACGAGGTCGATATCCTTATCACGAACGAACCGCTCGTAATATATCGGATGATGGCAGAGCAGAATTTTATAACCGTTATTCTCGGAAAACCTATCCAAAAACTTTTCGTCGTAAAAGGTCGATAGTCCGCCGATAAAGATTTCCTCACCGCCAAAATTAAAGCTCTCGGCGCTGTTGTCGAGCAGTTTAATATTCAGCTCCTTAAAAAGCTTTAAATCCTCGTCTAAAAACTTCTGCTCGTGGTTGCCGACGCTCATATACACCGGGGCGATTTTGGAAATCTCACGCATAAATTCATAAGTACGCTCGGTATCGGGACGGTTTCGGCGTTGAAAAATAAGCATCGCGAGAAAGTTTATATAGTACGCGATATTGAAAAGCAGCCATCTTACAGGCTTGAACTTTTTCTTGTCCTCGTCAAGATAAACTTCCTGAACCTCGTCGCTGTAACGCTCGAACGTATCGCCCGCTATCGCGATAATATCGGGCTGAGCCTGTTTAATCAGAGGCAGTAAATCATCCCAGCGCCGTTCGTGCAAATCCGCTATAAGAGCAATTTTCAGCTTTTTATCAAGTTTATCGGTCTTTAGTTCATAATTAGTCAGAACCGCTTTTTTAGCCATAATTCACCCGCGATTCGTTTTGTGTTTATCAATAAATTTAGAAATCCGGCTGCTTATAATAAACGATACACTCCCCAAAAACGCGCCTAAGGTATTGCAGATAACGTCGTCGATATCGCACATTCCGCGCGATAAAGCAAGCTGGACGAGTTCCACCAAAACCGCCAGCGCTAAGGCGGAAAGCACGGTTATAATAGCCCTGCGCTTTGCCTTTTCGCCGAGAGCGAACGGCATACTCATTCCGAGCGGCATAAACAAAAATACATTCATAACCATAGTCCGATACAGCTCGGGCTGAACTTTAGCCGCAACGAACGTGTAAAACGGTATAAAATTGACATCGTAATTAGAGAGGTACTGCCGTCTGAGTATAGTAGCGAGCAGTATTCCGATTAAAGCCGCAGCCGCGAAAAACAACGCTGTGTATCTCTTAACTTTTCCTTTGAGAAGTGTTATAAACACTGTCCAAGCCGTGAACATTAACGCTATCTCGAGAAAGACCATATCCATCGGCTGAATATAAAATCGCATCAATAAATTCATATAAACAATCCAAATCCAAATTTTCTAATATTATAGCTTTTATCACACCTAATGTCAATCAACATACTTGATAAAACGCTCCCTAAAATGTATAATCTAAGTGGTGATACCATGATTATAGACACACACGCTCATATAGGGCGGATGATAAATTTTAATATGAGCGAAAAGGATTTGCTCTACTCAATCGAAAAGTACAACATCGACTTTACTCTTATAAGCAATATCGAGTGCGCGGAGTTCGACCATAAGGGCAGAAAAGTTCCGAAGCTTCTGCAAAAATCCCAGAACAAAGTCCTCGATAAGACGTTAGAAGTCGTGAAGCGTAATCCCGACAAGCTCGGCGCGCTTATATGGCTAAAAATCGCCTCGGAACTTCCCGACGAGTATATGATAAATACTATTAAAGAAAACCGAGAGTTTATCTACGGATTTAAACTTCATCCGTTCCACTCGAGAACAGCTCCCGACGATAAAAAGCTCGAGCCTGTCTACAAGCTCGCGGAACAGTTTAAACTCCCCGTAGTATCTCACACGGGCGGTTGTGAAGAAGCGAGGTCAATCCACCTCTATAACGCGGCGAAGGCTCATCCCGAAATCGACTACGTAATGGTGCATATGGACTTGGGCACAGACAACAGCGAAGCGCTCGATTTACTCGGCAAGCTCCCGAACCTCTACGGCGACACGACCTGGGTTCCCGTTAAAACCACGGTTGAGGCGGTTAAACGCTGCGGCTCAGAGAAAATGCTATTCGGCTCGGACAATACTATCGACGGCAAGGATACTTTTCTCCATAACCGCACAGGCGACCGCTCTCTGTATCAGGAGTATTTTAACGAGCTCAAAAGTATGATAACCCCCTCTCAATACGACGACCTTATGTACAAAAACGCTCAGAGGGTTTTTAAAATATAAACATATATATTATGTGCATAATATGCGTATAATATATTGACAACTACATATATCTATAATATAATATGTGTAAAGGAGTTGATTTTATGCCAAAAGTAAGCACAAATGTAAGTATAGATTCCGACATCAAAAAACAAGCCCAGGAACTTTTCGCTCAACTCGGGATGGATTTATCAACAGCGATTAACATTTTCCTGAGACAGTCTTTAAGACAGCATTCTATCCCCTTTGAAATCACCACAGACGTTCCTAACAAGGAAACGATAGAAGCTATCGCGGAAATTCAGCGTATGAAGAAAAACTCCGCGATTGGAAAAACCTACGACGATGTTGACGCGATGTTCGAGGATTTACTGTCATGAGATATCGAATCAAGCCGTCAACAAAGTTCCAAAAAGATTTAAAACGTGTACAAAAACGCGGCTACAATATCAATCTCATTAAAGAAGTAATCCGCAAGCTCGCCGACGGCGAAGTTCTCGAACCGAAGTACCGAGACCATTCGCTCAGCGGAGATTATTTTAACTGTCGTGAATGTCATATAACGCCAGACTGGCTGCTTGTATACGAGATTTACGAGGAAGAATTGATTTTATACTTGACAAGAACAGGAACTCACAGCGATTTATTTTAGCTTTCGGCGTGGATTACCGCGCCGAAAAACATTATTACGGAGTAAAAATGAAAAAAGTTTCTATCGGAATACTGGCGCACGTTGACTCGGGAAAAACCACGCTCTCCGAAGCGATGATGTATCTTTCGGGCAATATAAAAAAGCTCGGACGAGTTGACCACAAAAACGCCTTTCTCGACAATTTTACACTCGAGCGCGAACGCGGAATTACTATATTCTCTAAGCTCGCTATGCTCAAATATAAGGACGCTGAAATCACCCTGCTTGACACCCCGGGACACGTGGATTTTTCCGCCGAAACCGAGCGCACGCTTCAGGTACTCGACTACGCGATTCTCGTTATCAGCGGAGTTGACGGAGTTCAGAGCCACACCGAAACTATATGGACGCTTCTGAAAAAATACAAGGTTCCGTGCTTTATTTTTATAAACAAGATGGATTTAGCTCAGTCGGACAGGGAAACTATCCTCTCCGAGTTAAAACAGAAGCTCAGCGACTGCTGCGTAGATTTTACGGTTGAGGACGACGAATTCTACGAGAACTCCGCTCTGTGCGATGAAAACCTATTACTTAAATATGAGGAAAACTCGCTTAAAAAGAGCGATATAATAAAAGCGGTTAAAGCTAGAAAAATCTTTCCGTGTATGTTCGGCTCGGCGTTAAAATTAAAGGGCGTTGAGGAATTTTTAGGCGCGCTTTACTCCTACACCCTTACCCCCGATTACAGCGAAAGCTTCGGCGCGAGAGTGTACAAAATATCGGAGGATAAAACTAAAACCCGCCTGACGTTTATGAAGATTACCGGCGGAAGCTTAAAGGTCAGGGATATTCCCGACAGCCCTAAAAACAAGGACAGCGAAAAGGTAAACCAGATTAGAATCTACTCGGGAGAAAAGTTCACCACGGTAAATGAGGCGGACGCGGGAACGGTATGCGCCGTTACGGGACTGAGTTTTACGGCTTCGGGCGACGGACTGGGCGCGGAAAAAGACGCCGCTCCGCCGATACTCGAGCCTGTACTCACCTATCGGCTTGAGCTTCCCGAAAATATAGACGCCCACACCGCGTTAGAAAAAATGAGAATCCTCGAAAACGAGGACCCGCAGTTAAACGTAGTATGGAACGAGCGCTTGTCGGAGATCAGAATACAGCTTATGGGCGATATTCAGCTCGAGGTACTAAAGGCAATAATAGCCGAGCGTTTCGGCTTTGAGGTAAATTTCGGCGAGGGCAATATTATCTACAAAGAAACGATTAAGAGCGAGGTCGAGGGCGTAGGACATTTCGAGCCGTTACGCCATTACGCCGAGGTGCACCTTATGCTCAGACCTCTTAAAGCCGACAGCGGACTTGTTTTTAAGACCGAGTGCAAGGAAGACCTGCTCGATAAAAACTGGCAGAGATTAATCTTAACTCACTTATACGAAAAAACTCACGTAGGCGTGCTGACAGGCTCGCCGATAACCGATATGGAAATTTCGCTCGTATCGGGAAAAGCTCACCCCAAGCATACCGAGGGCGGAGATTTCAGACAAGCTACCTACCGAGCCGTAAGACAGAGTTTGCGTTCGGCGCAGAGCGTGCTTTTGGAACCCGTATTCGAGTACAAATTAGAAGTGCCGAGCGATAATATCGGGCGGGCTATGACGGATATTCAGCGGATGAAGGGTACATTTACACCGCCCGAGGTAAACGGCGAAATGTCAATTATATCGGGAACAGCTCCCGTATCCGAAATGCGCGGATACACCAAGGAGGTCATAAGCTACACCCACGGCAAAGGACGGCTTATGTGCAGTCTAAAGGGCTACGAGCCGTGCCATAACTCAGACGAGGTTATCGCCCGGTTCGGCTACAATCCCGACAGCGACACGGAGAACACGTGCGACTCGGTATTCTGCTCGCACGGAGCGGGGCATATCGTAAAATGGGACGAGGTCAAAAACCATATGCATCTCAGCTCAGCGGTCAAAACCCGGGAACCCGAAAACGACGAGCCTCTCGAAAAACGGCTTTTTAAATTTAAGAACCAAAAAGATATTTTCGCCGCGGATAAGGAGCTTATGCAGATTTTCGAGCAGACCTACGGAGCGGTTAAAAAGCGTAATACAAACGAAAAGAAACGTTTTACCGCCGTTAAAAAGGAGCACAAATACAAAGGTTCCCCCGCGCCGAAATTCGACGGAGAGGAGTACCTGCTCGTAGACGGCTACAACGTAATTTTCTCGTGGGATAAGCTCAGAGCGCTTGCCGAAAGCAGTATCGACGGCGCGAGAGCCGCGCTTATAAACATACTTTGTAACTACCGCGGATACACTAAGTGTAACCTTATACTCGTGTTCGACGCGTACAAAGTCAAGGGCAGCCGCCGTGAAGTCGAGGAAGTTAACGGCATAAAAATAATCTACACCAAAGAAGCCGAAACCGCCGATATGTATATCGAAAAGGCTTCGTATAAGCTCGCTAAAAACAACAAGGTAAGGGTAGTTACCTCGGATGCCTTGGAACAACTTATTATCCTCGGAAACGGCGCTCTGAGAGTATCGTCAAGAGCGTTTTTAGAGGAAGTCGAACAAGCCGAGGACGAAATCAGGCAGTTGATAACTGAGAGTTAGAAATAAAGTAGACGGCTCAACGCGAGTTGAGCCGTCCTTACTATATCTCTCAATTCTTAACTATCTTAAAGCTCTCGTCCACCTCGACAATAATCCTTTTCTCCTCGGGAGGAACTATGGGCGAGCCGCTTTTAATAAGCGCCGAAGCCGTACCGCTTCTCAGCGGATAAAGCTTAAACTCGATATCGTAACCGCCGCCGCAGACATCTTCAGCGCTGTGAGAAATATGTCTGCTGTACCAGGTAAAAACACCCGGTTTTTCGGTTATAAACTCATACTCGGGACCTCCGCCGTGGAACGAATGGCACAGTATAACCGCGGGTTCTACGCCGTTATAATAATTCTCAAAATACCGCTCTGTTTCGGCGAAAATATTACCGCCGATATCTAAAGCGGTAGTGTAAAAACTGCCGTTATACTCAAGCTTAATATAGGATTTATCCTCGCTCTCGGTATCAGACCAGCACTCAAAATCGTAAGGGTTAAAGAAAATATCGAGATTGCGGATATAGTTTATATCGACTGTTTTTTCGGACGTATTGACGCGGTCGCGCTTAGTTATAACCGCGCTGTCACCGCTGTATTCAATACTATAGGTAATCTTTTTTTCGGCATTATAATACACACAGCTTTCAATTTTCCTTAACATAGCGTCCTCCGTACAATAATCTATCTGTATTTTAAGTATATACGTTTTACCGCAAGATATCAAGTTATAATTTTTGCACAAAGCTTCAAAATATTATTGCATTTTTTTGTCATAAATGATATAATCTAAGTGTAAAAGATTAAATGTTGAAATTACCGGAGAAAAATATGCTACATAAAATTCAGGGGAACTCCGTTGTAGGCGGAGTCGGAAAAGGAAAAATTAAAATAATCGACTGCTCGTGTCCTGAGTTTAAAATACATAAAGTCGAGGACAGCGATAAAGAACTCGGAAGATTCGTTAGGGCTTTAAAGACGTTTTGCGACAATACCCGGAAACAGATAGCGCATCTGGAAAAAACCGTCGGTCACACCGAGTCGCAGATACTCGAGGGCCATATAAAAATGACGCACGACTTGGCGCTTCAGTCCGAGCTTATCACAAGGATAAGCAACGGAACCTGCGCCGAACAGGCTACGTGCGAGATTTGCGACACATATATAAAGCGTTTTCTCGATACCGACATAGACTTTGTGCGCCAGCTTTACTTAGACGTTCTCGACGTAGAGGTAAGCGTTGTAATGCTTCTGCTTGAGATTCCCGAGGAGCCTGTCGAGCATTTTGACGAGGACGTCATAATCGCGGCGTATGAGCTTACGCCGTCGGTTGTCGCGCGGTTAGACAGAGAACACGTAAAGGGAATTGTCGTGGATATCGGAAGCTCTAACTCCCACGGAGCCAAGCTCGCCAAGACGATGAATATTCCGTCGGTCGCGGCGGTTAAGTCGGTGGACAAGCTCGTTTGTGACGGACAATACGCCGAACTCGACGCGGATAACGGAGTTTTATATTATTAGGTTATAGATGACAGGTTATAGATAAAAGTTAAGGTCGGATAGATTTTTTCTATCCGACCATATTTTTATTTCTTCGCTCTTAGTTTTAAACTCCATCATTTACAATTGCGAATTGCGCATTGCGCATTGCGAATTGTCCTTAACTCTTCACTTTAACTTTTGGCTTTACCTTTTTCTTAACGGCGGGCTTTATATACTTTATCGTCTTAATATCCGAATCAACGCTGAAGCTCTTGCCGCTGCTGTCAACGCACTTAACGGTATATTTATAATCTATACCGAGCGCGCCGCTGCACACGAGCGTATTAGCGGTAGTTGTCTTTAGCTTTTTCCACTTTTTATTTTTCACGAGCTTAACCTTAGCTTTCTTGGTTTTCTTATTAACTACCTTAACTTTCTTTTTAGTTTTCAGCACATTTAAGACGTACTTTTCAGCGCCGTTTACCTTAGTCCACGAGAGCTTTATCTTCTTGCCCGATTTAGAGCGTTTAACAAGCTTTAGCGACGGCTTGGATAGGAACTTCCTCGCCGGGCTTGTTTTAATTATATTGAGCGGATTTTTATCGGCGTCGAGGCTGATTATAGCGAACGAGTAGCTCTCGCCCGACTTTACGGGAGAATAGGTTTTAGTTAGCTTGGTTGTAGTTTTCCAATGAGCCCACGGATTACTTCCGATTTTATAAAACAGCCTGTACCTATCCGCGCCCGCAACCTTATTCCACGAAAGCTTGATATTAGTCGAAGTGTTCTCAACCGTACCGACTGAGGCGGGAGAAACGTACTTAATCGGCGAACCCGAGCTGTCGTAAGAGCCGATAAACGCGCCCT
>JAHKZS010000151.1 GCA_020626545.1 bacterium | reverse complement strand
TAGTGTGAAAATTCACACTATCAAAGATTTATGTTGTCCGCCCGGTTTGCCGCAAGCGGCAACGGGCGATGACTATAATCGCCATACACGCCTTATCTGCCCACGGTAAGGCTGTAGAGAATTATAATGGGCATTTGTGGGCGGAAAGGCTATGGCGATTAATATGTCGAATAATACTAACGAAACTTCGGTTAAGAAGAGATACGGCGTTTCTAATTCGCTCGTAAACTATTATCTCGTTTTAATGTTTACGGTTTTTCCGCTTTTCTTTACCGAAAAATACAGCAATATCCGCCACGATAAGCTCAATATTTACCTTGCGCTTTCGGGAATACTTATACTCTCGGGCGCGGTTTGTGCTGTAATCGGCTATTTTGAGCGCAGGCGGGTCGGAATTGTGTCCGATAAAAAATGGTACGAGTATTTAAGCGTTCCCGATATAGCGTTTATCGCGTTGATTGTTGTTTTCGGAATTTCTACTTTACTGTCGAAAACTCCGAAGGACGCGTTCTTTGCCGAACAGGGTAGAAACAACGGAATGTTGATATTTATTTTCTACTTCCTGGTCTACTTATTAATTTCGCGATTCTTCTGGGAAAAGGAGTATGTTTATATCGCGTTGGCTTTGGGAAGCGCGGCGGTACATATTCTGTGTATCCTTAACTTCTTCTATGTCGATGTGTTCAGCTTATTCGGAATAGAAAACGGTATCTACTACGGCTACGACGCCAATACGGTCAAGGACTTTACCTCGACTATAGGCAATAAAAATATTATGTCGGCTTTCTGCTGTCTTACTATACCGATACTCGCTATGCTTTATATGAACAGCAAGAAAAAGATTAAGTACCTCTACTTAGTTTCCTGCGGAGTAGGCTTTGCGTCTATGCTTTGCGCCGACAGCGAGAGCGGATTTTTGGGATTTGTGCCGACAATGGCGCTTATACTTCTGTTCTACTGCCGTAAGCTTAATATGGTTAGAAAATTCTTCGCCGCGGTACTCGCTATGCTGATATCGGCCAAGGCGCTGTCGTTTGTAAGACCGATTCTCGGCGGAGCTCAAAAGGGCTTCGGCACTATGCAAAAGCTATTTATAGATGACTTTAAAAGTGTTATCGCTATCGCGGTTATCGCGTTAATCGTAGCGGGACTATGGTTTGCTGAGCATAAAAATATCGAGTTTAAAGTTCCGAAATACACGCCTTATGTTTTAGGCGGAGTTTATCTTTTAGCCCTTGCGTTAATCGCGGGACTTTTTGTGCGCTACAGCTTTATCAATACAACTTCTAAGCTCGATGGAATTATGACGTTCTTCCGCTTTAACGAAAAGTGGGGAACTCACCGAGGCTTTATCTGGATTAAAGCGGTCGAGATATTTAAAACCGCGGGCTTCAAGAACGCTGTTATCGGCTCAGGCCCCGATACGTTCTACTCGATGTTTACGCCGTATTTCAGCGAGCTTACGAATAAGTTCGGCAACTCCTCCACAAACTGCGCCCATAACGAGTATTTGAACTATCTCGTTACAACGGGTATTCTCGGCTTAGGAGCTTACCTCGCGCTGTTCGGCTCGGCGGTAGTTCGTTCGGTTAAGTACGCGGCTAAAAATCCGATGACCGTTGTATTTATAGCTCCTGTGGTATGTTACCTGTTCCAGAGCATAGTTAATATAGCTAACCCCGAGGTAACGCCTCTGCTGTTTATTTACCTAGCGCTTTCGGAAGCTATGGTTCGTAAGGTTCAG
>JAHKZS010000150.1 GCA_020626545.1 bacterium | reverse complement strand
TCGATAATCTCGTCAAAGGTGTTCTGCGGCATTTTCTCGATACTTTTAATTGCCTCCTCAAGATACATAACGGGAGCGAATCGGAAGTTGCTTTTAGCGATATTTACTGTCCTTAGCTCGTCCGCGAAGTCATAAATATCTTCAAAGAGGAAACAATGAATTTCTTTTAAAGAATTAAATGAGCCCGCCTCCATTGAGTTAAGCATATTACCCTCAAATAAAAGAGCGGCTTTCTTCTTACTTATGCGTTCTTCCTCACGAGCCAATTCTGCGGAATTTTCAATTCCCAACTTATTTTCAAGCGCCACAAAATCACCACCTTATAATAATATTATACCATATTTCAAAGAGAATAACAACAGAAAAACCACCCGTTGAACGGGTGGTTTTGATTTAATTCTTAAGCTCTGAGTGAGCGGTCGGTTGTGTGGTCAAAATAGACTTTTTTAATATCGGCGCCTAAGTTAGTGAGCTTTTCGATAATGTTCTCATATCCGCGCTCGATATACTGGATTGAGCTTACCTCGGTTGTACCGTCGGCGCAAAGTCCGGCGATTACCATCGCGGCGCCCGCTCTCAGGTCGGTAGCCTTTACGGGAGCGGCTGTAAGCTTTGAGCCGCCTTCGATAATAGCGAGTCTGCCTTCTACCGAAATATGCGCGCCCATAAGAGTAAGCTCGGAAACATACTGGTAGCGGTTATCCCATACGCTCTCGTTAATAATGCTTGTTCCGTCAACCGTGCACAGCAGAGTAGCGAACTGGGGCTGGCAGTCGGTCGGGAAACCGGGATGCGGCATAGTCTTTATATTACAGCGATTTAAGGGACGCTGGGTAGCGTCTACTAAAACTGCCTCGTCAAATTCTCTGATTTCACAGCCGATTTCACGAAGCTTCGCGGTAATCGACTCAAGGTGCTTGGGAGTTACGTTAGTAACTAAAACTCTGCCTCGTGTAGCGGCAGCCGCGCACATATAAGTTCCCGCCTCAATCTGGTCGGGGATTATTGAATAAGTTACGCCGTGGAGGAAATCTACTCCGCGGATTTTAATTGTATCGGTACCCGCGCCTCTTATCTGCGCGCCCATTGAGTTCAGGAAGTTCGCGAGATCAACTATATGGGGCTCACGAGCCGCGTTCTCGATAATAGTCTGGCCTTCGGCTTTTACAGCCGCGAGCATAATATTAATAGTAGCTCCGACAGAAGCGAAATCAAGGTAAATATGATTTCCCTGAAGTCTTCTTTCGGCTTTAACGTCGATAATAGCGCCGTTTACGAGTTCGTGGCGCGCTCCCATAGCGGCGAAGCCTTTAAGATGAAGGTCAATCGGTCTCGCGCCGAAGTTACATCCGCCGGGCAGACAAACTTTAGCTTTATTGCATTTACCGAGCAGAGCGCCTAAAAGATAATAAGACGCACGCATACCTCTCACCAGGTCAGATGTAGCCTGATAAGAAGATATTTTAGTGGGATTTATATATAATGTACTTTTATCAATTCTTTTAACCTCAGCGCCCATTTCCTGAAGGATTCTTCCGATAAGGGTAACATCGCTGATATTAGGGATATTCTCAATACGACAAGGTTCGTCACAAAGAATAACCGCGGGGATAATAGCAACCGCCGCGTTCTTCGCGCCGCTGATGGTTACTTCGCCATCAAGCACGTTGCCGCCGTTAATAACATACTTTTCCAACGTGGCACACTCCAATTTCCAAAAAATTGCATTTAAGCAAATGTAAAAATCTTTACTGATAAGCTTATGCTCTTTTTATCATGCAACATACCTTCCAAAATATTAATCAAAGTTACAAGTTTGTTAAAAAGCACAAGCTGTTGTGGTAAATAAAATTTTACACCACAATTTCATCCAATTAGAATAATACCCCAAAACAAGCATAAAGTCAATACATTTTCGAAAAATGTAACCTAAATTTGGTGAAGTTGTATGAGAATTATTAGCGGTTTGTAATTTTTGTTTTTATTGTGCATAATTCGGTTAAAAGAATGTAATTTTCTAAGCCGGAATTTTAATATTATGTATTTTTTCTATAAATGAATTAAAATAATGCAATATAATTTCTTTTTAGAATTATACTTTGAGAAAAGAATGAAGCTGCCTATAACATAAAAATGAGGCAGGATTTTCCTGCCTCAACTGCAATTGCGATTATTTTACTATATAACTGTCTTTAAACGGATAAGAGGTCACTGAGTAAGGAGATGAGTCAGAGCTTAAGTAATAACACATATTATCCGCCGCTATTGTAATATCCTTTGTCTGGAGTGAGCTTCCGTTGTTAAAGATAATATT